>DQBY01000010.1 GCA_003534085.1 Candidatus Moraniibacteriota bacterium
ATCCGAAAGAAACTTTAAGATCCGGAAATCCGGGCTGTTCCCAGAACATATTGAAAAAACCTTCTTCAATGGGCGTATTGTAATTTCCATACCCCCATATGTCCGTGATGTCCTCTCCCCGGATCGTAACACCATCCGGCAAATAAAAAGGGTCGAACCAGTCTCCCGGGCAAATCCCCAGTCCGAGGCAATTTTTCTCGCCAAAGAGCGACTCTGCCAGTACTCCGGTTTTTCCGGCGCTTGCGCCGGAAACCATAAGCATCAAAACCATGACCAGCGAAACAAAAACCTTCTTCTTCATCACTTTCTCCTTTTTTAAATTGTTTTTACATGACTGGAAACTATGCCTCCTAACCGCTCCGCAATTATGAAAGAACTGACTGTTGCACCTGAATGTAAATACAATCCAACCGCCCAACCGCAACAGGATAAAATATCATAATTGAGATTAAAATTTTGTTAAAAGAAAAAAGCCCTAAAAAAGGCTTCGTGAAGAATAATTAAATAATGTTTTTAAGCGGAAATCTTGGTTATTTTCCAGCTATCCCCTTGTGTTTTTTTGATATTGAATTTGGTTTCTTTTAAAATTGTATCTTTTGCGATGCTTTTCAATCCGAATTCCAGATTTTCTATGTTTATATCCTCCGCATGCTCTTCAAATCCGTCATGCGCCAAAGTGATCATGCCAATTTCAATATCAGCCTCGGAAATTTTTCCTCCCGAGCACTCGGGATTTTCTTTCGCGATCCGCAAAAGCTCGTCAACTATTTCTTTGGCTAATAAAAAATCATGCATTTTCGTGGAACGCGTATCGTGGAACGCGTATCGATTTTGGATATGCGATTCACGTTATGCGATATGCGATTAATGGACAGCGCAGCTTATGCAAGGATCATAAGCGCGGATAAAAGCTCTTAATTTTCTTTCTCTTTGTTTGTTTTCCAGATTCAAAACTCCGGGAATGTAGTCAGCTATATCATCTTCCAAATTCGCCAGGAATTGGGCGGTCGGAGTGATGATGTTCACATTTTTGACATATCCTTTCGCGTCAACTTCGACGTGATAATACAGCGTGCCTCTCGGAGCTTCCACAGCCGCAATTCCGATTCCTTCTTTTGCTTCATATGGCTTAGTCAAAACTTCATTCATATCCGCGTGCAAAAGTTCGCTGATCAATTTCGCTGATTCCTCGATGGAATGTATGACTTCTGTCATCTGTGCCAGAATATTATGGAACGGATTAAAATCAGGGAAACTCCAGCCCAAACTTTCCAGATACTTTTGCGCTTTCGGGCTGAGCTTGTCCTTGTGAAGATTGACGCGCGCGATCGCTCCGACCATATAACTCTTCCCATTATGCTCGACTTTTTTGATCACTTCATTCTGTTTTTGCAGCTCCTGAAAATTAGATTCGAATTTTTCAACAGGAATATGCAACCCTCTCGATGATATGACGTCTCCGTCATAGATAGAATAATTGGAATTGTTTCCCAAACAGACATATTCCGTCACTCTGGAAAATTCAGGTATTTTTATTTTTCTGAAAAACTCTCCGAGATCCAAGGCGTCTTTCATTATTTCTTCGCTGCTCGCGACAATCTTGCGGAGCGCTTCCGCGTCCGGCGCTTTTTTGAAACCGCCAACTTCATTGGTCAAAGGATGCACGACGCGCCCGCCGACCACTTTCACGATTTCCATACCGTATTCCCGGATCCTTACGGCTTTTTTCGTTTCTTCCGGATATTTCTTGACGAGCTGGATATCATTATCCATATCCAAGAAATCAGCCAAAGACAAAAAGAAAAGATGAAGCGCGTGCGAGTGGATGAACTGCGCCAATTCCAAAACCGTCCGAAGCTTTTTTGTTTCCGGAGTGACTTGTACTCCCATGGCGGCTTCCAACGATTTGATGGAAGTCAGATTGTGCACTACCGGGCAGATCCCGCATATCCTTTGGGCAATAATCGGCATATCGGCATAATGCCTCCCGACCAAAACTCCTTCGATGAGGCGGATCCCTTCCTGAACTTCAAGTTTGGCTGATTTCACATCACCCTTGATCACACTGGCCATAAAGCCGGCGTGTCCTTCCATTTTTGCTATATGATTGATCCTAATTTGCATACGGATTATATCCGAATTATATTCGAATTATTTTATTTTTCTTAAAATTCTTTTTGGCTTTAAGCTATTCTCGCTAAAATTAACAACGATTCCCAATTCCTTATCGGAAGCAATCAAATATCTTTTCATTTGAACATAATCTTTTGTTGTAATTTCTTTTTTGCATTTTACGTCTAAAACAATCTTATTCTCTATCAGGAAATCTAGCTTATTTCCAGTCAACTTTATTTCATTAAATTTAATTGGAATCTCGATCTCTCTTTTAAAATCAATATTATTTTCTCTTAATAAGCTTTCAAATGCTTCACAATACTGATCATGCTTGCAGAATCTGCCCAATTTATTATGCACTTGAAACAATATGCCGTTTACTTTATAAGAAAGTTCTTTGTGCAAAATTTCTGGCATAAAATTCGGATGTTAATTCGAATTTAATTTGGATTCCCATTCGGATATGTCATCACGTAGGCCAAAAATTTCGGTCGTATTTTCAAATTCTTCATCCGTCATCATGGTCTTGAGCGTTGCTCTCATCGCTTTTACATTTCCCTTCGGACGGATTCCGCGGCAGCCTTGGCACATCATATTCGAAGTCGGACAAACCGCGTCGCACCCGCCCTGGATCATCGGTCCGAAACACGGTTTTTTATCCAGAAGCAAACAGCGGTTTCCTTTGGCCTTGCATTCCACGCAAACCGGCTGATCTGGAATTTCAGGAATTTTAGCTTCGTTTCCTGGCTGACAAGCATCAAGGAACATCGGCATATATTTCAAAAATTCTTCAGCAGTGATCGGACAGCCCGGGAAAGTAAAATCAACTTTGACAAAATTATCCACCTCTCTGATTTCCGGATTATTTATCCCGTGGACATATTTATATACGTGCTTTATCGTATTGGCACCTTCTTGATAATTTTTCATTTCCGGAATTCCTCCCATCGCCGCGCAATTTCCCAAAACGACCAAAAATCTGCTCCGCTCCCGTAGCTCCATCAAAGTTTTTACATTAGCTTCAGTGATAGGCGTCCCTTCGACAATCCCGATGTCTATCTTTCCGCCAAGATCTTCTTCGTCTTCAAGCAACCTGAAATCAACCATCTCTGTCTTTTCCGCAAAATCCAAAAACCGGGTTCCCAGATCCAACAAGGCAAACTGGCATCCTTCGCAGGATGTCAGACTCACTATGGCGACTTTCGGCTTGAAAAAAGATTTCAGATGTTCCATAAAAATATTTTAGCATATTTTTTATGGAAATGATAGACTATTTTTAGAGTTTAGAGATAAATCTGTCATTCCGGACTTCCTGCCTGCCGGTAGGCATGGGATCCGGAATCTAACGCCTTGTGGTAACACGAAATGCTGAATTAGATCCCGGATCTCCGCCAGGGGCGGGTCCGGGATGACAAGATATATTTTGAAATTATAAGTATAAAGCTTCCAAAATTTTGATTACGGCCATTGTCAGCAAAAATCCATAAATCCCTCCCACGATCACTTCTGAAACTCTGTGCCCCATCCTTTCTTTAAGGCGCGGGAATTTTTCTTCAAGTTTGAGCTGTTCGACCAGCATGTTCAAATATCTTCCTTGGTCTCCCATGTACATGCGAAGCCGGGCGGCGTCATCGATGATGATGATCGCGAAAGCGACTGCAATCGCGAAAGCTCCGGAATTGATTCCGCTGTAGTATCCCACTGAAGTGACAAGAGAAATCGCGAATCCGGTGTGGGCAGACGGCATGTGTCCGTGCGTCATGGCGTAGCGGAAATCCCAGCCGTGCTTCATACAGTAATTGATAAATTTGGTCAGCTGGACGATGAATCCGACAAACATCGGAACTAAAAATACATAGTAGGGAGAGAAGAACTCAAAAAATTCTTTCATTTTGTTTTTTATGTCATCCTGAACTTGATGCAGGATCTAATGAGTTTGCATATAGATACTGAAATTCAGTGTGACACAATTAATTTTTTTATTTCCTTTATCTTAGCATATTTTCGGGAGTTTTGGAATTTCTTAAAATTTGCTTTATTTAAGTCTATTTCAGCTGGAACAGTTTGATCAATAGCTTATTTAAGCCAAAAGTAGACCTTTACATTGACAAAACATTAAAAATCTGCTACACTTCAAAGTCAGTTCATTTCAATATCAGAGGGCATTTTGGCGGTTATTTAGTTATCTAGGTAATTGCCAATATGCCCTTTGAGGGGTAATAAAAACGGAGGTCAGATATGAATTTAACTCCTGAGTCGCTGGTGTCATTGGTTTGTGTGCTCATTTTTGCGTTGATAGCCTTTTTGTTTTTGAGGTTCGCAAAAAAGGAAGCAGAAAAAGGACGAAAAAAAGAAGAGGAGAGTAAAAAGAGGGAAGAAGCAGATATGTATGGCAATACGGCACTTGCCAGACTCAGACAGGCAGCTTCAAAAAATAAAGTTGCCAATGTGCAGGCAGACGGAAAGATTTCTCCAAGAATCGGGTTTCCAAGGCTGGACTATTTTAAACAGCATAGTGGAGAGTATATAATCTTTGCCGATATACCTGATTCGAGATCTCATGACCAGATGTTTGGTACCGGGCATTACGGTCATAATCTTTTCCAACTTGGAATAAATTCTGGAAAAGAGCGAAGTCTGCGCCTATTCTGGAGCCCAAAAGGACCTATTGAATATTATCCCATTTCTGATTTTGAGAAATTGGCATCAAGGCTGGAAAAGTATTTGGAAAATTACAAATTTTTTCAGCAAGGAAAGGAGGTCTGATGAAACGAAGATGAGTAGCACGGGGTTGGCAACCCTGACAGATAATAGCCAGGCACTAACAAGTGCCTTTTTTTATTTGAAAAATTTTCTGGATGGTTTTGTAATAAAGTGGTATAATAAAGGTGTTAAATAGTAAGTAAATTGTCATGCTGAATTTATTTCAGCATCTAA
>DQBY01000113.1 GCA_003534085.1 Candidatus Moraniibacteriota bacterium
ATTGAGTTTTAAATTGAATTATAAAGTAACTACGATTCCTGTCCGGCTGAACAATATTTTGGCCAAGCATCAGATATATTCCGCTTTGGCGGGCGCGGCGGTCGGAACATGGTTCGGGCTGAATCTGGTGGATATCGGATCGGCTTTGGAAAATTTTTCTCCTCCTTGCGGAAGGATGAATCTGATTTCCGGAATAAAAAACACGCGCCTGATCNNTTCAGCAATGGCAGCTCTGGATGTCATGGGCGAAATAAAAGCCGCAAGAAAAATTGCAGTGATGGGTGATATGTTGGAACTGGGAGGCCAGACAGAAAAAGGGCATAGAGAGGTGGCAAAGAAATTTTTGGAAATAAAAGGGAATATCTTTTTTGCGGTCGGAACCCGCATGCAGTTTGCCGTTTCCGAACTGGAGAAAAATAATTTTTACAAAGAGAATATTTTTTCTTTTTCTAATCCGATGGACGCCGGAAGAAAACTTCAGGAAATCATGCAGGCCGATGATCTTATCCTGGTCAAAGGATCCCAAGGCATGCGCATGGAAAAAGTGGTGGAAGAAGTCATGGCTCAGCCTCAGAAGGCCGACGAGCTTCTGTGCCGGCAAAGCGACGAATGGAAAGCGATTCCCTTCAAGGAAGTTTAGAGATAAAAAAATCCGCCTTCGGGCGGTTTTTGCTTTTTTGGGCCGTTCAGCTAAAATAGAGGTTATACAAGTAACGACCTTCATATATGGCTAATTTGGCTGCGCTTCAAGAATTCAAGGCGAAAATTGACGTTGAGATAGAGAACTATTTCGATAGGGTCATAAAAGAGACGGAAAAAATAGACAAGGACATTTCCGGCGCCCTGAAACATTCAAAAAAAATCATTCTGTCGGGAGGGAAGAGGGCTCGCGGGGCTTTTATGTATTATGGATACTTGGCCGCGGGCGGGACGGAACTGAAAAGGATGCTCAAGACAAGCGTCAGCATTGAGTTGGTCCATCTTTTCCTTCTGGTGCATGATGACATCATCGATCAGGACAGCAAAAGGCACGGCGTGATCACGACTCATGAATATTACAAAAAAATCGGAAAGAATTTTTTAAGGAACAAGAATCCGGAACACTTCGGGGTTTCGATGGGAATCATTGTTGGCGATATGCTGGGCGCGATGGGAAATCAGATAATCTTTGAATCAGGCTTCAATTCCGATCTGGTCATCAAGGCGCTGACAAAATTGCAGAAAATCATATCCATGACGGTGATCGGAGAATCCGAGGACGTCCATATTGAAAATAGGGGAAAAGCCACAGTGGATGAAATCCTGAGGATGTATGAGCACAAGACCGCGAAATATACTTTCGAAGGCCCGTTGCATCTCGGAGCGATTTTGGGCGGAAAGGACAATAAAAAATTTCTCGAACATCTGAGCGGTTATGCCATTCCGGCCGGAATCGCTTTCCAGATCCAGGATGATATCTTGGGAGTATTCGGTTCAGAAAAGAAAACGGGAAAGCCGGCCGGATCCGACATCAGGCAGGGGAAATATACGATATTGGTCGCCAAGGCGTACGAGCGGGCTGATAAAGCTCAGAAAAAAGCTTTGGAAGGGATCTTGGGGAAGCCGGAAATCTCAAAGGGAGAAATTGAAATTTTCCAGCAGATCATAAAAGATACCGGGTCGTATGATTATGCGAAAAAACTTTCCAAAGAGCTTGTTTTAAAAGCCAAGCGGGAACTTTCAAAGCTTAGGATAAAACCGGAAGCAGGAGACTTCTTAAATGACATCGCGGACTATATGATTGAAAGAGAGCTGTAATTTTTTTTTTCTTGAAAGAATTCTTTATTTTAGTTATAATTGGGTTATGTCCGGTAGTGAAACTTCGATCACTGTTGAAGGCAGTTTTTAAAAAATCGAAGTTCTACTATCGGGTATGCTAGAAGAAAAGAACAATCTGCCGAACCATATTGCCATAATCCCAGATGGGAATCGCCGTTGGGCGAAAGAAAGAGGGATGGAGCCGTGGGAGGGGCATGAGGAGGGAGCGAAAAATACGGAAAATCTGGTAAGATTCGCCCTGGAAAATGGAGTGAATTGCATAACTTTTTGGGGTTCTTCGCTCGACAATCTGACGAAGCGGCCGCTTATAGAAAAGAAGGCGCTTTTGGATATTTACGGGCGTTATTTCAAAAAATTGATGGAGGGGAAAGAGATTCATGAGCATGAAACCAGGATAAACATAATCGGGAGATGGGAAGAGCAGTTTCCGGAGTCTTTGAAAAATATCTTAAAAGAGGGGATTGAAAAGACAAAAAACTACAAGAAAAAAGTTCTGAATTTTATGCTGGCATATGGCGGAGATGACGAAATGATCCGTGCCGTCCAGAAAATTTTGGACAATTGCGAAAGGGGGATGAGTGTGACAGCTGAAACTATCAAGAATAATTTGATGACAAAAGATCTTCCCAAAGTTGATTATTTGATCCGGACCGGCGGAGAGCCCCATTTGAGCGCGGGATTCATGATGTGGGACACGGCCGATTCTCAATTGTATTTTTCGGAAGATATGTACCCTGATTTCGGTCCGGAAAAATTCAAAGAAGCGTTGGATGAATACGCCAGAAGACAGAGAAGGTTCGGTAAATAATATTTTCTAATGTACGAATTAAACGA
>DQBY01000050.1:0-938 GCA_003534085.1 Candidatus Moraniibacteriota bacterium
GCCCCGATCAGGCGAGCCATCCTTTGCTGCTCCGGCGTCAAACAGCCGCTTTCTGCCGTCTTCTCCATTTCTTCGGTCAAGAGGCCCACCTCCGGACCCATCAATCTGTGCAGAATAATCACATCCACCAGATCGATGCTTCCAATACATATTTTTTTTACCAGATCTCTGTTAAAGTTTTCACTGTTTTCCAAAAGTCCGACCGATGCGCTTATGGCAAGACTTTTTGCGATTTTCAAAGCCGTAACATCTATTTCCGGCCTGAATATATCCGCCACTCCTCTGGTGCTCATCTCATCCTCCTCTTTAAAAAATTGATACTGGGCTGGAATTNNTAGGTCGTTTGAATGTACTCGAAAGAACACTTTGCCTCAAAATTAATTAATTTTTAACAAGCGCCTTGGGTTTAGCCATGCAAGATGATACAAAAGAAGTAAATAATTATTTCAAAGAAATTTTCCATAAAAAGGAGCCGGCTTCGGCTCCTACGGTTTTCAAATTTTCTTTTTTCTCCTCATCAGATACAGCTGAAGAGGAAAATTTGCAATTAATACGGCCGCACAACCCAAACGGAATTCACTGTGCGGAAAATCACTCACGGGTCTGCAAGTCACAAAGACTGCATGATGCATGCCCTCTTGCCATTCATCGCTTTCAATCATAATCATGCTCGCGAAGATCATCTTTTCTTCTTGCTCCACTATGTCGCTTAGCAAGATAAGCGAGATTATCAGAAGTGGGAAAAAAATCTTCACTAGGACAATACTCTTTCTACCCATAAGCTGCTCCCGGAGTGAATTTAATGTGCTCTCGACACGCCTGGCAAAGCCCACGACACATCAATCCAGGATAGCACAAAATACGGGCCTCGTCAAGCTGAATTAGCCTTTCAAAAATAGAGGATACAATACATATTAGGATTTTCTTTAAAATAATAA
>DQBY01000050.1:970-4816 GCA_003534085.1 Candidatus Moraniibacteriota bacterium
ACGGCCGTGCTATCGTGATACATTCAGATTTTCAGATTAGAGTACCTTTTAATAATTACCGAAAATCGATGGGAAATGTTCGTTGAACAAACCAGATTTTGATTGACAAATTCCCCATTTCCTGCTTGAATGATTTGAGTACTTTTTAACCTATCCATAGGATAGTATATCATTATCACCTACATAAGGAGGCTGCATGTCAGAAAGAAAGACGACGCACACAATTGAGGAACTGAAGGAAATGATGAAACGGGGAAGAATCGCGCCTTGTGAGGGATTCTCAGGAATAAGAACATGCTGCGGATCATCAATTGCGTTCTCTGACGCATTACCTTTAGGCGCAATATTGAACGAGATCGGACTTATTTTTCTCGAGGAAGGAAGCCCTGAAGCTGAAGACGTGCTCGCAGAGCTCTTTAATGATAACAGCGGCTCCAACGTTGGCAGTCTCGCCTACTTCTACCTTTCACAGAGAGAATCGACTATCAAGCCAACCTCTTTGGCTAAAGTCAAGACCTACGAGATGGATCCGGCCAACACTGACACAATTGTAGAGGTAAAGGAGAAAATCGCGGAACTCGCCCTAAACATCGAGGACTGACATTCAAAAATAACCACAACAAAAAAGGCGGGAATAAATCCCGCCTTTTATTATTTCACGACAAAAGTTTTTTATTTTGTCGCTTCCTTCGATAATTTTTTTGAGTCCGGGTTGGATCATATTCATCAAATCAATCCCGAATTATTCTGGCTTTGATTATGAGGAAATTCGGATACTGATCAACTTTTAGAAATTCGACTTTCTTGGCGTTAAGCGCGTCAAAACCTTCGCCATCCACAAGTGTCGCCGTGGTTCGCCCGCCCAGAAGCAAGTTGCCAATCTTCAAATTTATTTCGTCCACGCAATCTTTTTCCAGAAGCGAAGCGATGAGTTCCCCGCCACCTTCAACCATAAGCGATTTGATCCCTTCGTTTTGCAGAATTTCTAACGCTTTTTCAATGTCGACTCTTTTTTCTCCGGTCACGAACACTGATGCTTTCTTTTTTATTTCGTCAATTTTTTCCTGAGAAGTTTGTGAACTTGTAAAAATGATTTTTCTGCCATCGCCCTTATCAAAAAAATCGCCTCTTGTTTGCAGATAATTTGCGTCGGAAATGACCGAGACTTTTATGGGTTCTGGGGATTTTCCAAGCGCAACACGTTTTTGCCGCCGCTCTTCGGATTTTACCGTCAATCCAGAATCATCCAGCTTAAGAGTATTCCCGCCAATCATGACCGCATCCGCTTGTACGCGACAATCATAAAGCATCTCTCGATTATCGCAAGACGAAATCGGCGAGCAATCTTTTTTGTAATTGCTTATTTTTCCGTCAAACGACATGCCGGTACAAAGAAAAACAAACGGTCTTTTTAATTTATTTTCCATAATTTAAACCTACCACTTTTTTGCGTAAAAGCAAGTTTTTAAAATGTATCACATTCCTACGGCCGTGCTATCGTGATACATTCAGATTTTAAAATTGGAGTAACTTTTTCATAATTAGCAAAAATCGGCGGAAAAAGCAATTTTGAGAAATAAAAAAGGCGGGCGGTAAATTCCGCTCGCCCTTGCTTTAATCTTAAGCACCTCTCGCGATTAAGGGCTGAGAGAGTTAATCCGAGCATACGCCCTGTAGACTTGTATTTCTTATTGTAATTTCAATCCGAACATTCACCTCCACTCATTTTGCAAAATTAACTTGACATCACGGATATAAAAATAGAATCACCATAGTTTGACACGGCAACTGTCAGTGACAGATCGCCCTTCTCTGCACTTAAGCCGACAAACTGATCATCTTTTTCTGTTTCATACCCACGATTGTCGTAATACTCCTGGATAAGATCCGTTAAGACCTTGTCAGGAATCGCTTCATCCGGACAAAACTGGAATTTTTCCTCGCAAAGTCCAGAGAATGCTCTCACGATGCCAATCGAGAATCTATCTCCTTCGCTACAAAAATGATCCGCATCGTGCTGTTGTTCTTCCTTTAAACCAAGCTTTTGGGACAAAAATTGACCTAGGGAATCTTTTTTCTGCGGCAATAATTTGTTACATTCATCCGTTATTTTTCCCGCATCCTCGCCAGAAAGTTCACCAAAGAAGAAAGCGAGCTGTGTCCATTTGAACATTTCCATAGTCGCTTCCGATTCGGATCCACCTCTTTTTTTAATCTTCTTAACCATAAAGCCACGCGCTATCGCCACTATGCTTGGGACATTTAATTGATATTGCGGGAGATTGCGGATCTTCAACAGAGAAATTATCATCTCCGCCAAAAGCCTATGCGCTTCCTGATAAGGATACTTTATTGCAAATTGTCTTAAGTTTTCAACGATCAGTTCTGCGTTCAATTTTCTTCCTCCTTGTATTTTTTAATTTGAGACGCCATCGAATTAAATTAAGGTATCAAAAAAGGCCTGAAAAGTCAAGCCCCCATTTTACGATTCAAGCTTTTTTATTTTTGTCGGAGTGACCACGATGGCGCTTTTGATTTTGTAGCCTTCATTATCGGGCATGTTGCAGACGTATTCGAACCATTTTTCGCCGGTGTAGTTTTTCGCTTTGCCGACAATTTCAAAACCCACGCAAGCCTTTTCCCATTCTTTGTTCCAGACCGCAATCGAAACATTTGGATTCTGTTCGATGTTTTTAATAGAAACTTTAATATGCGCGTTGGATATGACAAGCTTCCCTTCCACGACTTTAACATAAGCCACGGCAATATTATGCGGCTTGCCATTTTTTCCGACCGTCGCCAAAGCCATCGCATTTGATTCTATAAATTTTTTTAGTCCGGGTGAGATCATAAAAATTTTAAATTCATTATTTCCGTAATGAAACTTTAATCCTCAATAAAGTAATCTGAATCAATTTTCTTAACATCATAGCTTATAATTTTTGATACACCTATATTATTTTCAATCATTAGTTGAGTAAGCATTTCACCATCAATTAAGATAACTTTGTGAGTAATTGATTTCACATATTCCATTGCATCTTTTGTAAATCCAGAAGTAGTAATAAAAACTCCTTTGTTCGCTTTTTGACCGACAAGGCTTCCAACAAAATTTCTGATTTCTTTAGAGCCAACGATATTTTCCCACCGCTTTGCCTGAAGATAAATTACATCCAATCCAAGTTTATCTTCTTTTATAATTCCATCAATTCCACCGTCTCCACTTTGCCCGACCGCCTTACCAGCATCTTTTCTTGACCCGCCATAACCCATAGCAAGAAGAAGCTCTACTACCAACTTCTCAAAAAAACGAGGTGTACTTTGTTTTACAAGCCCCAGCAATTCTTGGGATAAATCTTTTCTAATTTTTTGAAACCCATATTCCAAAAGCTCCTGTGGTGTTTGTGTTAAATTATTTTCAACTTCTTGTTCAGCTTGCTCATCCTTTTCTTTTTTAGCATTTCTAAACTCAATGAACTGTGGAAATTGCTCCAAAAATTTAACATTGATTTCTGATGGATTTTTTTTGAGAATAGCAAGGCCAAGATCAGTAATCGTAAAAAATGATCTTCTTGGTGTTTCAAGTAATCCTGCTTTTTTCATATATGTCCTAGCCCATCCAACCCGATTATCAATAATGTACTGCTGTCCGCTAGGCAAGACCTCTTTTCTTTCTTGCTCAGAAAGTTTAAAAAAGTCTGATATGTAGTCAATTGCTTCTCTTATTGAATGTTCTTGATTATCCCCAGCAAACTTCAGAAGTGGCAACATTGTTGATTGAAAATCTGGTACGGCCATAATTTTATTCTTTAATAATAAACTAATTTAAACCTACCACTTTTTTGC
>DQBY01000050.1:4868-5106 GCA_003534085.1 Candidatus Moraniibacteriota bacterium
AAAATCGGCGGAAAAAGCAATTTTGGAAATAAAAAAGGCGAGCCTGACAGTTTTGCCAAGTTCGCCCGTATTCAAAGATCATACCTTAAACATCTCGTTGATCATATTCTTTTCAAGCGAAAAGGTTGTTTTTTTCATTCCCTGATTCTTGAGATTGAGAATCGACACGAGTTCTTCCGATGGTTTGAAAAAAATCGCATGGTCGCTCACGTAAAGCTCGCCCAATTGCCCCAGCTTT
>DQBY01000099.1:0-2464 GCA_003534085.1 Candidatus Moraniibacteriota bacterium
GTCGGCACGCCGGAGGACATCGTAAAATTCGTTTCTTTCGGGTGGGATATGTTTGATTGCGTGATTCCGTCACGGGAAGGAAGACATGGAAGATTGTTTGTTTGGGATAGAAATATACAGATTCCAAATGTAGAGACGAGGCAATGCCTCGTCTCTACAGGTGGGAAATTTTATAAAACGATCAATATTAACAATGAAAAATTCCGGGAAGATTTTTCTCCGGTTGATTCGAATTGTGATTGCGAATTATGCAAAAACCATACCAAGGCATATCTCCGCCATCTTTTCGTCAGCAAAGAGCCGCTGGGGATGCGCCTGGCTTCGATCCATAATTTGAAATTTTATCTTGATTTGATGGAAAAACTGCGGAATAATAGGTAATTATGAAAAAAGTAGAGCTTTTATCCCCGGCGGGGAATTTGGAAAAAATGAAATACGCAATCCATTATGGCGCGGACGCGGTTTATGCCGGTGTGCCGGATTTTTCGTTGCGCGTGAGAATCAATAACTTCAATAAAGATACGATCAAAGAAGCGGCGGAATATGCTCACGAGCACAAGAAAAAAATTTACATCACTTTGAACATCTATGCGCATAACCGTCATTTGGCGGAAGCGGAAAAGCATCTGAAATTTCTGAAAACTTTGGGGATTGACGGAGTGATTGTGAGTGATCCGGGAATCATAATGCTGGTCAAAAAACATCTGCCGAAAGTTGAGATCCACCTTTCGACCCAGGCGAACGCGACCAATTGGCAAGCGGTGAAATTTTGGCAAGCGCAGGGAGTGAAGCGGGTGATTCTGGCGCGCGAAGTTACTTTGGAAGAAATAAAAGAGATCAAGAAAAAAGTTCCGAAAATGCAATTGGAATATTTTGTCCATGGCGCGATGTGCATGTCCTATTCCGGACGCTGCATCTTGAGCAAATGGATGACTAACCGCAGCGCCAATCTGGGCGATTGCACCCAGCCTTGCCGATGGGCATATAAGGAATCTGTAGGGATCGGATCCCTACAGCGTAGGGATCCGATCCCTACAGAAATGAGCGTTGTTGATGACAAGAAAAGATATCAAATGGATGTGGAGGAAGATCAGCACGGGACATATTTTTTCAACAGTTATGACATGAATCTTCTGGATCATATTGATAAACTGATTGAAGCCGGAGTTGATTCTCTGAAGATTGAAGGGCGCGCGAAAAGTATTTATTATTTATCGACTGTCGTCAAGGCATATCGCCAAGCAATAGATTTTTATAATAAAAGTAAAAATAAGAAGACCGCCTTCGCCAAGGCTTCGGCGGTCAAGGCCGGACAGAAAGAGTTGAACAATCTCGTCCATCGGGGCTACTCGACCGGATTTCTTTTAGGAACGGAACCGGCGCATAATTTTGACGCGCATAATTTTAAGAGCGATTATAAATTTGTCGGGGAGGTGGAAGGGATAAAGGGTAAGTTGAATGTGGTTTTCGTACATAATGAAATTTTCAAGAAAGATAAAATAGAAGCGGTTACTCCGGAAAAAAATATTCCTTTGAAAATCAAAAAAATATTCAATAGCAAGATGGAGGAAGTTAAAGATGCCCACGGCGGACATGAAAAGAGATATTTTTTTGAATTTGATAAAATTCTGCCGGAGAAAGCCCTGTTAAGATCTAAACTTTTGAAATAAAGTCCTTTATTTCAGCCGAAAATAGGTACTTTCATTTGACAGAAAGCTCTTTTGGGTGTATACTGGAAAATCAGTATTTTGATTGTACTTTTTATAACTAATTCATCTTTTTTCATAGCAGTTTTCAGAGAATTTTATAAAATTCTTTGGAACCTGCTATGAAGCGGGATATTTCATATGCCAAGTCGGCGCAATGCTTGATGCATTTGCAATGAGGCGGCAGAGGAGGAAGTATGAAAAAGCTGGATTGGAAACAGCTGGGTCAGTTTTTTTCGGTTTTGTTGAGTGTGTTTGCGATCATTCGCGACACATTTAAAAAGATGGGCATAGGAATTGAAATAATTTCCTGGCTCATCACTGAAGAGGGAAAAAAATATTTTTCTGAAAACTTGCTTGAATCACTTGGCAAGGAGTATCTCGCAACCCAACGAGTCCGCGTTCTCAGCGACACCATCATTGAAGTCAATCTCGATATAGCTCCCAAACTTCCTTTTAATGGAACGAAGGTTGAGGCTCATACTGGCGGCGGTTGGGTAAAACTGGAAAAACGTCAAGATGGATTGTATGTAGGCGGTCGCAAAGTTATTCTATATCGGTCTGAGCGACAGAAAGACGGAAAGGTCATCAAAGGATACGAGCTTCGGGATGAGATCACGGGTAAACTCATACTGAATGCAAATATTCTGGATGCGTTGTTGAAAAATCCGCATCTCATTCCTGAAGAATGGAAAAAAGATGCAAACGGCAATACCATTCTCATCTTTTTCTGGGGAACAATCTTTCGCAGCCCCGCG
>DQBY01000099.1:2498-2777 GCA_003534085.1 Candidatus Moraniibacteriota bacterium
CACTACGGTTGGCTTGACTTTGGCTGGGATGGCAACGGCCCTGCGGCGTTGCTCGCAAGTTAGTACTTTGGACTTTTAATCTCAGGTCTAGTCCTGAGAAACTCAGTCCTTAGAGACGTAAAATTTAGACCCTGTGTTGTATTTCACACAGGGTCTTTAATTTTGTGATAAAATAAAATTGGTAGTAGGGAAATATGCAAGCGATTACGGTTTCTTGCTCCCGAATCTAGTATCCATACATTGAGATTGTCCACGATTACGGTTTTGGATAGAGTGGTG
>DQBY01000011.1 GCA_003534085.1 Candidatus Moraniibacteriota bacterium
GAAGGAATCATGTCATCCCGAGTGATTGGGTTCAGGCCGTATGCGGGAGAAATCCAGAAGCACTCTGTCGGTTCCATGATTTCCATGGCAAGCGGAAAAGCGCTAGGATTTTCTTTGGCGAATCTGCAGGAACGCGGAGTTTTGTATATCGCTCCAGGCGTAGAAGTTTACAACGGTATGGTTGTGGGAAATACTTCGAAAGGTCTGGATATGGAAGTCAATCCGACCAAAGGGAAAGCGATGTCGAATATGCGTTCTTCCGGCGCGGATGAAGCTTTGCAGTTGGTTCCATTCTGGGAAGTGACGATTGAAAGAGGTTTGGAAATTATGGCGGCGGACGAGTATCTGGAAGTGACGCCGAAATCCGTGAGGCTTCGAAAGCAAGGATTGACCGAGGTAGACAGAAAAAGATTAGCCAGAAAATAATGAAATTCAAAGCACCGGCTCAGGCCGGTGCTTTTTTTGTGAACGAGAATGTATTTTGCCCTGTATTTATTTTAGGGGCCTAAACCGCCTTTATCATCGATCAAGGTCGATCGGCGGCGGTCTTTATAAATAATAATTTAAAAATATATGAAAAGCATATCTTGCCGGGACATGGGGATGGATTGCCCTTGGGTCGGAAAAGGAGAGACATTGGAAGACTTGGCAAAACAAGTGAAGGATCATCATATGGTCGAGCATCCGGAATATTATGAAGACACTATGAGAAATATGTCCGATGATGAAATTATGGACATGATAGAGCCCTATGTGAAAGAGGAATAAAACAGCATGAAATTTAAGCTTTAACTTAATAATTATGAAATGCGTATCATGCAAAGACATGGGAGTCGATTGTCCCTGGGTCGGCAAAGCTCGCTCGGAAGAAGAGCTGGTGGAAATGTCCAGGAAGCATGCCATGAGCCATCATAAAGATTGGTGGGAAGAAACAGGATCTAAAATGTCAGACAAAGAGGCCGGTGAATTAGTAAAAGAGAATGTGAGGGAATGTTAAGCTCTCATAAAAAAGTCCTCCCAGGAGGACTTTTGAATATGGTATAATGCATGCATGATTGAAAAAATAAAATCAGGAGGAAGTAAAATCAAAAAGGAAGCCCAAAAGAAAATGATCGGCTATATCGCGGCCGCCTTCGGGCTGGTCGCCGGCCTAGCCTGGAACGAGGCCGTGAAAGCTTTGATTGAAGAGTTTTTGCCAAGAAGCCAAAATCACGTCGCGGCGAAATTCATCTATGCTTTTTTCATAACTCTGGTCCTGGTGCTTGTCACTTTGTATCTGGCCAGATTCACCGCTGAAGATGAATCGGGCAAGGATAAAAAATAAAAGATATTGTCCGGCTAGACCCTTGCCTTCCAGTCCTTTCGCTTTAGCTCAAGTTCAAGTTATGAGTATTTTTTGGCATCCGGTTGTATAGATTCTGTAAGCCTTAGGGAAAAAATATGCTCTCGTTGAAAGGAAAAAATCTCGGCTTGGATTGTGAATTTATCGCCAGAGGGGAGACAGTTTATGAAATTTTGGAACAGATGCTCGACCACATCGAACAGCATCACGCGCACGAATGGGCTGAAAAAATGAAAGGTTTTGACGCGGACCGCTCCAAAACTTTTATCGTAAGCCGAATCAAGGATGACCGGATCCAGCCGATTTAGGTAAATTGGATAAGCTTCGAAAGAGAATTTGAGCTCTCTTTTTTATTTGCCTAAATCTTGTATTTTGTATATATTGAGACGAAATGAAAAATCTAAAAAACGGGCAAAAAATAATAGAAATCCTCAAAAAAGGCGGAGTGGGAGTGCTTCCGACCGATACTTTGTATGGCTTGGTAGGCAGTGCCCTTTCCGAGAAAGCGGTGGGAAGAATTTTTGAAATCAAAAAGAGGGACACCAAGAAGCCCCTCATTGTTTTGATTTCTTCATTGGAGGAGCTGAAATTATTTGGAATTAAGATTGATAGAAATATGGAAAATATTTTAGAAAAGATTTGGCCTGGCAAAGTAAGCGTCATCTTTCCGATCAAGAATAAAAAATGGAATTATCTTTCGCGCGGAACTGACAGCTTGGCGGTAAGATTTCCGAAAAAGAAAAAACTCATTGAGCTTTTGAAGAAGACCGGCCCCTTGGCCGCGCCGAGCGCCAATCCGCAAGGGCAAGAGCCGGCGCGAAATATTGCTCAGGCAAAAGCGTACTTTAAGCAACGGATCGACTTCTATGTTTCCGGAGGTAGTCTGAAATCAGCTCCCTCCGCCATTATTGCCTTCCAAAAGGGAAGGGTTATAATAAAGAGAGAAGGGGACCAGCGTTCTTTGTATAAACTTAGAAAACTTTCTAAGAGGTGAATTATGTCCGAAAAAATTAACAGCGAAAGTTCAGAGGGAAAAGGAGAGGCCGAAGGAACATTCGGCTTAAGAACGGACGAAACTTTCTTCCCCGGATTTATCAGCCGGGAGGAAGCAGATGAACAAAAGAAGAAGAAGGGAGGAGTTGTTGTTACTTTGCAAGCTCAGAAATGAGAAGCCTTTATGCCAATTGCGACCAGCACGCAATTGGTTTTTTTCTTTGCAATAAGGTTCTGCCGGTTTTGTAATAAGGTTGTAAGCTTAAGATAAAATTTATGAAATTTAGCGATAATATCAAAGATCTGGCCAAAGAAAACGAATCCTTTCGCAAGATCTTGGCAACCGGGGATTATAGCCAGCTGGTCATTATGAGCCTTGCACCCGGCGAAGATATAGGCATGGAAACCCATGATGATGTAGACCAAATATTATACTGCGTCGATGGAGACGGAGAAGCGGTTTTGGATCAGGAAGTGTTTCCCTTTGAAAACGGAACCCTGACTTTCGTGCCGGCCGGAACAGAGCACAATTTTCGCAATATCGGGGATGAGGATCTGAAAATTTTTACCATCTATTCTCCTCCGGAACATCCGGACGGGACAGTGCAGATGACGAAACTTGCTTAGAACACCTAATCTAAAGGGAACCTTTAGGAAATTCCTAAAGGTTCCCTTTAGGTTTGCTTGACAAGACCTAGGGGGGAGGTATAATAATAAAGTAAAAAGTAAAAAGTAA
>DQBY01000055.1:0-571 GCA_003534085.1 Candidatus Moraniibacteriota bacterium
AAACTCTCAGAAGTTTCCCTGTCTTTCTTTTTTACTTCTATCATAAAAAACCCACCTTCTAACGTGCGACTCGAATTTACGAATGAACACTCGAATGCCTCGAATCCATTCGGGTCATTCGAGTGGAAATTAGCGTCATCCGGGTCGCTTTTTTTAAATTGGTCTTATCTCTTCATATAACTTCGCTCCGCCGATCAGATGCAAGTGGATATGCTGGACCTCCTGTCCTCCCCACTCGCCTACCCGAAATAACAGTTTATATCCTTTTTCCGCAGTTTGCAAGTCCTTGGCTATTTTCTTGGCAACCGTAAACATATGTCCGATCATCTGCTCATCCTGATCCGTAATGTCATTTATGCTCTCGATGTGCTTCTTCGGAATGATCAAAACATGCACCGGAGCGATCGGATGGACATCTTTGAAGGCCATGATCAGATCATCTTCGTAAATGATATCAGCCGGAATTTCTTTGTTGGCTATTTTGCAAAAAATACACATGTTGGTCGTGAATCATCAATCGTGAATCGCGTATCATTCGAATGATGTTGCGATATGCGATATGCGATATGCG
>DQBY01000055.1:653-7521 GCA_003534085.1 Candidatus Moraniibacteriota bacterium
CGATATGCGATATGCGATATGCGATACGCGATGTGCGCTATGCGATATACGTTACGCGTTGCGTGTTACGTGTTAGTGTGAACCATTATCATGATACGTCACGACATTATCCGTCTTGAGCTTCTTTTTCACCAGATCGACAAGCTTTTCCGTGCTGACTATCTCCTGCACTCCGCTCACCATATTTTTTATTATTACAGTCTTATCCAGCGCTTCCTTCTGTCCCAGGATCAGGGTCAGCTCTACGCCTATTTTATCCGCTACGCGAAGCTGGGATTTCAAACTGCCCCGCCCGAAGCTTTCCGCCGTCAAAATCCCGTTCTTCTCCAATTCAGAAAAAAGCTTCAGACTTTTCTTTTTGGCCAGATCTCCCAATTGAGCCAAGAACACTCTCGGTTTCGGAGCGCGATACGGCTTGGCCTGGACTCTTTTCATTTCGATTATGAGCCTTTCCACTCCCAGACCGAAACCGATGGCCGGGGCCTGTTCTCCGCCTAGCATCTTTATCAAACCGTCATATCTTCCGCCTCCGCCCAAAGCGCTTTTCCTTCCTTCTTCGTCGCCGGACCAAACTTCAAAGACGGTCTTGCTGTAATAATCCAAACCTCTGACCAATTGCGGATTGATGACATACGGAAGTTCCAATTCATCAAGATATTCCAAAAGACATTTGAAATGGATCCGGCACTCGTCGCAAAGATGATCGACTGATTGCGGAGCAGTGGCTGCGACCTGAGAACACTTGTCTTCTTTGCAGTCCAAGACGCGCAGAGGATTATGCTCCATCCTATTTTTGCAATCGGCGCAAAGTTTCTGTTTTTTCGATTCCAGATAATTCACCAAAAGATCCTTGTATTCTTTACGGCAAGTAGCGCATCCGATCGAGTTGACCTGGATCTGCACGGATTTGATACCCAAACTCTGCACCACGCGCGCGGCCACTTGGATGACTTGAGCATCCAAAATCGCATCCTGTTCTCCGAATACGTCATAATTGACCTGATGGAATTCGCGATATCTTCCTTCCTGCGGACGGTCATAACGATAAACCGGTCCGGTTGAGAAAAGCTTGATCGGCTTTGGAAGAACATTCATCCCGTGCTGGATGTAGGCCCTTGCGATTCCGGCAGTCATCTCCGGGCGAAGCGCGACCTTGTCCCCTCCTTTTGTGACGAAGTTGTACATTTCTTTTTCCACAATATCAGTGCCTTCTCCGACTCCCCGGGCAAAAAGATTGCTGAATTCGACAAGCGGAGTGTCGATCCGCATGAAACCGTATTCGCGGGACAATCTTTCCGTCGTCCTTCTGATGTGATCCCAATACGGCTGATCTTCCGGCAAGATGTCTTTCATCCCTCGCGGCGGCTGCAAAAGAAGAGGCTCTTTTTGCGCCTCGGCTTTCTTCCCTTTATTTTTTACCATTTTTTTAATTTTTTTAGCGATCTTTGCCATAAATTCTTGGAATTTTATAATTTTAAATTTTGTAATTTTTAAATAATTTTTAAATCAAAATGTTTAAACAATTGGAAATTACGATTTATTTATAAAATTAAAAATTCAAAAATTAAAAATTAAAAATATTGCGAACACATTTATCTAAAATATCGTAATTTTATTCAAAGGCCATGCCCGCAGCAGCACCTTTCCGATCACTTCATCTTCCGTGATCGGACCCCAAGAACGGGAATCCGAGCTATGCAGCCGATTGTCTCCCAGGACATAATATTCGCCGGATTTCAAATTCACGGCGGTATCTCCGTTCGTGACCTCTTTCATCGAAAGATATTCTCTTTCATCCAGAACAAACCCGTTCGGATTTTCTTCATTGAAAATCGTAACCGTGTTGTCTTTTATCTGGATTTTTTCACCCGGAAGGCCGACTATTCTTTTTATGAAAAATTGGTCCGGATTTTTAGGATATCGAAAAACGATGACTTCCTGCCGATCTATTTCCTTGAACGGATTCACCGTAAAAAATGTTTTTCCTCCGAATCGGGCTTCCGTCTTCTTGTACCCGAGCTCGTTTATGATCAGATACTCGTTATTTTCAAAAGTCGGCTCCATGGATGCGCCCTGCACGAAGAACGGCTGGAACAAAAAAACCCTGATCGGGAATATGATCAAGAATGCCAGCAAAAAAACTTTGACTACTTCCACGATAAAGCCGCCCACGCCGTAATATTTTTCTTCCATGTTTTCACTTTCGCTCATTATCATAGCGCATCCAAGGGATTATCAGCCCAAAAATGCTTTACGCAATTTAATCGACTCTTCAAGATTACCAGAAAAAAAGCCTTCTGGCAAGAGCGAATTTCTCGCCGGATAGAGCCAAATATCCCGCAAATATTGGACTTTGTTGAACTCTTTCGGCATCATAAAATTGGACTTTTATCGTTGTCCGCATCAAAACAAAGAAGATTAAAAAAATACGGCCTCTCGGCCGTATTTTTTTAATCTTGACAGTTTTCTTAGCTTCTTTCGGAAATTTCTTCTCTGAGTTTTTTAAGCATAGAGGCCGCTTCATCGCGCCCTCCCAGTCCGAATGCCAGACCGGTTGCCAAAGATATCGCCGAAACAATTCCGATAAAGATCGTGCTGACGAGCGACGTCGCGATTCCAAGCTGGATAAGCGCTGCTAAAATACCGAAAATTATGATCGCCCATTTTGAAATAGCGGCCAAAAGCTTCGCTGACATTACGCCGGCAGCCCTTGTGCTTCCTTTGACGACGTCGTAAGCAAAACCTCCGACAAGGAAAGCGACTGCCAATACCACGACTGCAACGACTACATTTGGAAGATAAAGGATGATGCTGTTCAGAAAATCAGTCACCTGAGTAAGTCCCAAAATATTGGTGGCAGCCATTAAAAATACCAGGATCAAAAACCACTTCACGATTCCTCCCAGCAGCTCCGCCGTGCTTTTGCCGATTCCAATTTCAGAAAGCCTTTCATTGAATCCGACTTTTCCCAAAGCCTGGTCCAATCTGGCGGTTTTAAGAGCCTTTTCGATCAATTTTCCGAGGACGTTAGCCAGGATCCAGCCTAGAACAAAAACCAGAACAGCCCCGATCAACGCAGGAATAAAACTGATGAACCTTGCCCATAATTCGATAAGTGACAGCGTTATCGCTTCCCCCCAAGTTTGTACTCCGTTCATATTATCACCTGCCCTTCTAGTTATATCGATTCGGATCAACGGATGCATGCGAGTCTGCGGCTCTTGTTCGCAGATTCGCGAATACATTCGCAGATCCGAATCGGATTTATTTCTTTAATAAAACATTAAATTCTTTATATATATTCTCCAAAGTCAGAAGGTCGGGGTCGCCTTTGCCGGAAAGCGCCTCCATCCGGGCCTTGATCAATCGATTCTTCAGCTCATCCATGCTGATCTGCTCCCTTTCGGCATTGAAGAAATTTATGAAAATATCCCGGATATACAGTATGAATTCTCGGCAGCCGGGATCATCTTTGTATTTTTCCAGAAGCTCTTCCGAAGCCGCGTATATTTTTTCCGCCGTATGTCCGACTTGCTTGAAATAAGCATGGATCGCGTTAAGAACATCCTCGTCCATCGCGCTGTTTTTCGCCAAAAGTTTTATGCGAAGCTGTATCATTTCATCCCTGCTCTGTTCAAATCCGCGATTTCTAAACTTGCTTTCCTGGAATAATTTTTCCATCGTGCGCAAATATTCAGCAAAAGACTTCAGGTCTGAATATTCGCCGTATTTTTCCACTGTCTTTACATACGCCACTTCGATCTTTTCCAGATCTCTTTGCACTTCCAATTCACGCGCGTATATAGCATCGAAATTTTCAAATTTATTTATTTCTTTTGTGCCTGTATCATTCATTCTATGTAGCTTTATTTGAATTATAGCACTTTTTGGCTTTATTAAAAGAAAGTTATCCACACCCAGCGTTAATTTTGAACGAGCTCCTTTTGGAGCTTGGCTGAAAGCCGGTTCAAAGTTAGCGCTAGGGCGCGCCCATTTCGCAATCAAATTAAAAGCACTTGTATTTACAAGCGCTTTTAATGATTTTACACGTCCAGATTCTTTACGCTCTTGGCGTGGGTCTGGATGAACCGCCTTCGAGGTTCGACTTCGCTGCCCATCAAGATGTCGAAGACCCTGTCAGCCGCTTCGGCGTCATCGATCGTGACCTGTTTCATCATGCGCTGCTCAGGATCCATGGTGGTTTCCCAGAGCTGGGTCGGATTCATTTCTCCCAAACCTTTGTATCGTTGAATGTTTATTCCGGAAACCTTTTCCCCAACCTCACTCTCGCCCTCGATGTTTTCGTCTGTTTCCATAACAAGAACCTCTGTCGAGTCTTCCGCTTTTTGGCTTTTAGATTTGGGATTTGGGATTTGGGTTTTTTGAATCTCGCTAATCATCATATTTTTCTCTTCCTCCGTATAAGCATACTGGATCTGTTTTCCTTTCTGAAGCCTGTATAATGGCGGCTGAGCGATATAGATGAAACCGCTTTTGATCAACGGCTCATAATAACGATAGAAAAAAGTCAGAAGCAAAGTACGGATATGCGAACCGTCGACATCGGCATCGGCCATGATTATTATTCTGTGATAGCGGACTTTATTAATATCGAAACTGTCGCCGATACCGGCTCCCAAGGCAATGATGATCGGCTTCAAAGTGTCTGATTTCACAACTTTATCCAGAGTAGTTTTTTCCACATTGACCAATTTTCCTCGAAGAGGAAGGATGGCCTGAAATTTTCTATCTCGGCCTTGTTTTGCCGAACCTCCCGCGGAGTCTCCCTCAACGATATAAAGTTCCGATTGGGAAGGATCTTTCGAAGAACAATCCGCCAGTTTTCCGGGAAGTGTCATTCCTTCCAAGGCGCCTTTTCGGATTACCGCGTCTTTGGCGGCTCGCGCGGCGATTCTGGCTTTGGAAGTGAGCAAACATTTTTCCAAGATCGCTTTCGCGTTATGCGGATGAGATTCCAAATAATCCGCCAGAGCTTCCGAAGTGACGCTCGAAACAACTCCGCGGATCTCTCCGTTTCCAAGTTTCGCTTTTGTCTGTCCTTCGAATTGCGGATTGCGCAATTTTACGCTGATGATGGCGGTCAAACCCTCTTGCAGATCTTCCGCCGTGAAACTTTCATCTTTTTCTTTGAGAATATTATTTTTCTTGGCGTAATTGTTCAGGACGCGGGTGAGCGCCGCTCGAAAACCGGCTTCATGCATTCCGCCTTCAGGAGTGAAAATATTATTGGCGAATGAAAAAACGTGCTCTTTGTATCCGTCAGTATATTGCACCGCAATTTCCACCACCGTGTCATCCGTCGCTTTTTCGACATAAAAAGGCATATGATTTTTCACCACTTTTCCGCGATTCAAAAATTTTATGAAAGAGGTGAGTCCTCCATCGAACAAGAATCCGTATGCTCGCTTTTTTTCAGAATCTCTTTCATCATAGACCTTTATACTTACGCCCTTGGTCAAAAAAGCCTGCTGACGGACATAGCCTAAAATCTTTTCCCAGCTGTACTTTATTTCCGGGAAAATCTGCGGGTCAGCCTGAAAGGTGATTATTGTTCCGGTGCCGGTCGCTTTGCCGACAATTTTGACATCCTTAGTTTTCGGAGCGCCTCTTTCAAATTCCATTTCATAAATTTTCCCGTCGCGTTTCACTTGCGCCCTGGTGTGCACCGATAGCGCATTCACCACCGACACACCCACGCCATGCAGACCGCCGGAAATTTTGTATCCGCTGCCTCCGAATTTTCCTCCGGCATGAAGCACGGTCAGGACTGTTTCCAATGTCGATTTTTTTGTCTGCGGATGTTTTTCTACCGGGATGCCTCGACCGTCATCTTCAATTTCAACCACGTCATGAGGCAGCAACTTTATGGAAATATTTTTGCAATATCCGGCCATCGCCTCATCGATGGCATTGTTTACGACTTCCCAGACCAGATGATGCAAGCCTTCCGTCGAAGTCCCGCCGATATACATCCCGGGACGTTTCCGAACAGGCTCAAGACCCTCCAGGACCTGGATGGACTTGGCGGTATAATCTCCATTATTCTCTTTTGATTCTTTTTCTTTAGACATAAAGCAATTTGAATTTTATAATTTTTAATTTTGTAAATAATTTTTTAATTTTCAATATCTAAACCGGAGCTTATCCCAAGTTTAAAAATTTTAAATTTAGATTTATTTATAAAATTAAAAATTTAAAAATTATTCAGTAAAATTTAATCTCTACTCAAAAAGTATAACTCTATGAGAAATATCCCTGCCAGCAAAAGTAGCCCATCCCACCAGACCAAAACTCGAAAACTTTGCATCAAAAGGATTCCAGTTGCGAAAAGCGCCAATAGAAGACCCTGCCTGAAACTCAGTCCGACATTGATATGGGCAGTTTCAGCATCGGTCATTTTTCTTCTGAACCAAAGAAGTGTCAAATTGAAAATTCCGGTAAAAGCAACAAGAAATACCAGATAGAATAGCAGCTTTCCAATCAGGCCCGAGGTTTCCGGATCTACAAATTTCACTATCAGGATCAAGGCAATAATTGAAAAAAGGGTTACGATTCGCATCCCCCAAATGTAGGATTTTAGAGTCATAGATTGCCTTTTCTAAGCTATTTTTTGTTATCTTTTTGCTATATTCATTATACAGCATAACTCGGATCATTGCAATGCTTTTCCAGGAAAAAGGCTCGCCAAAAAACCGCCCTAAGGGCGGATTTTTATGCGGGGACGGCCGGACTCGAACCGGTGGCCTACTGCGTGACAGGCAGTCGCTCTAACCAACTGAGCTACGCCCCCAATATTCACTTTTGTAGCAGAGGTGAGACTCGGACTCACGACCCCAGCCTTATGAAG
>DQBY01000080.1:0-1304 GCA_003534085.1 Candidatus Moraniibacteriota bacterium
GATAGTCACGAAAGTTTTAGTTTGCTTGGGAGGGAAAAACGGCAAATTATGCATCGGCATCCATAAAACATCCGGATGCTCTTTGAACAGCTCCCAAGCAAAGCGGGTCTGAGTCCAAAGCAGAGGCGCGGAAATTTTTTTCAGCCGATAGTTCGGAAAATCCGGCGGAGCAAGCTCCGGATTGAATTCTCCTCGATGATATATCAAAAATTCTCCGGAAGGATCCAGTTTTCCAAAATATTTCAAAAGATTAAGAATATAGACGCGCGTCCCGTCGATGCGCGCGTGGTCAAGATCAGCCGCTTGGATAGCTATACGCAAAAATTTTTAATTTTTGAATTTTTAATTTTGTAAATAATTTTTAATTTAAAATGTTTAAAAAATTAAAGCATTTTTATTTATTTAAAAATTATAAAAATTAAAAATTAAAAATTTATAACCATTTAATCTTTGATGCTTTTCAAAAATTTCTTCAATTTCGCTCCAACTTCAGGATGCTTCAATCCCAATTTTATTGTGGCAGTTATGAAACTAAATTTATCTCCGGTATCCAGCCACTCGCCTTCCAGCTCTTTTCCATAAAGAGGGCGGTTGTTTTCCAGCATGATATCAAAAGCATCAGCCAGCCTGAGCTCGCCCGATTTCCCGCCTTTCATGGAAGCGAGAATTTCAAACACTTCCGGAGTAATGACATATTTTCCGACCGCGACCAAGTTTGACTTGGCTTTTTCCGGATCCGGCTTTTCTACCATCCCTTTGACCTCATAAGTGCTGTCATCCAGCTTTACGCCTTCGATCACGCCGAATTTGGAAACTTCGCTTTTTTCCACCTGGCTTAGTCCGATCACGCTGTCGCCGTATTTTTCATACGTTTCGATAAGCTGTTTGGCGGCCGGAACCTTGCTGTCGTACAGGCAATCTCCGAATAGGACCAAGACCGGTTCGCCATTGGCGATATGCGCCGCTTGCAAGATAGCATGCCCGTCCCCGAGCGGCATCGGCTGGCGCACATAAGAAAATTTTGCCAAGCCGGAAATTTCCTGGACCGCTTTCAAAAGATCGTGCTTATTTTTTTCCACCAGCGTCTCCTCCAATTCATACGAAACGTCAAAATGATCCTCGATCGCCCTTTTTCCGCGGCCGGTCACAAAAATTATTTCTTCGATTCCCGAGGCGACAGCTTCTTCAACCAGATATTGGATGACCGGTTTATCCACGACCGGCAACATTTCCTTCGGCTGTGATTTGGTGGCCGGCAAAAATCTTGTTCCAAAACCCGCCACCGGCAAAATCGCTTTTTTAAT
>DQBY01000080.1:1350-7125 GCA_003534085.1 Candidatus Moraniibacteriota bacterium
ATAATAATCGTTTTTTAGCAATCGCCTTGATCTCTTCATTAAACTCGTCGATAGCTGAATTGATGATCGGGTCGAAATTTTTGTATATTTCCTTTTCCCTCACGATATTTCCGGCTTCGAGCAATGAATCAAATGTCCCGGCATCCAGCCATTCACCTTCGAATGTGCTGACCTTCAATTCGCCCAGATCCAAATAATAATTATGCAATGATGTGATTTCAATTTCCCCTCGTTCTGACGGTTTCACGCTCTTAGCCGCTTCGACAACGCGATTGTCATAAATATACAGTCCGGTCACGGCATAATCGCTCAGCCATTCAGCCGGTTTTTCAACTATTTTTATAGCATTATTATTTTCGTCAAATTTCACCACGCCGAATCTTTCCGGATCTGAAACTTTTTTGGCAAAAACATGACCCCCCGATTTGAAATTTTTTATCGCTTCAGAAAAATCATCTTCGAAAATATTATCTCCCAAAATCATCGCCACCGGATCCTTGTCGATAAAAGCCGAGCCCATGATAAATGCGTCCGCCAATCCTCTCGGAATTTTCTGGACTTCGAAATAAATATTTATTCCGTATTTTTTGAAAATCGAACCTAAGAGATTGAGATATTGTCCGCTGTGGTCCGGCGCCACGATCACTAAAATATCTTTGATGCCGGCTTTGATCAAAGTGTTCAGAGGATAAAAAATCATCTGTTTGTTATAAACAGGAAGCAGCTGCTTTGAAGTTGTCGCAGTCAGCGGAAACAATCTTGTGGCTGTTCCGCCGGATAATATTATTCCTTTCATAATATAACTCACTAATTATTTACGAATTATAACGAATCAATGCTAATATCAAGCATTTGCGTCAATTAGGTATCATTTGGTCTTAATTCGCGAGTCGCGCAAATAATCTTTTAAAGCGTCCCTCCAACTCCTCATCGGATTCAATTTCGTATTAAGCAATGCCGAATAATACGGCCTTTTGGCAGGGCGCGGAAACTCATCGCCCGAGACCGGAAGCACCTTCGTCCTGATCCTCGCCTGCTTATATAATTCTAAAACAGCTTCGTACCATGTGCAAGGATCGCTATTCACAGCGTGATAGATGCCGAAAGGCTTTTCTGCTTCGATGATTTCTTTGGTTTTTTTGGCCAGATCCGACGCGTATGTGAAACAGCTGGTTTCTTCATCGATAACTTTTACTTCTTTTTTGTTTTTCCCCGCCTCCAGCATAATCTCAAAAAAACTCCTTTTGGCAGTTTACGAAGCGCCCGGCTTTCCGAACAATTTCGAAAGTCTGATGATGTAATATTTCTTCCCGTTTTTCTTCATTTCTTTTTCACCGAGCAATTTTGATTTTCCATAATTGGAAATCGGGTTCGGTTTGGCATCCTCGTCAAATCCGATTGCGGGAACAAAATTCTCATGAAGCGAACACGAAGAACACACGTGAGTGCATCCTCCCGGCTCCAAAATTTCCGGCTGTCCGTCAAAAACATAGTCGCTGGAATAATTCACAAAGACCGCCTTCAAATTTTTTGCGATCTTCGCAAGATTTCCCGGCGCGGTTCCGTTCAACTTTTTTGCGAGCAAAAATTCTTTCGGTTCCTCGGCTTTGTCGACAGCATTGTATCCGGTCGCATTGATGATGATTTGCGGTCTCAACGTGGCTATTTTCTTTTCCGCTCCTTTGTTTTTAGTGATGTCGATATCTTCTCTATCCCAAGCAGTCACTTCATATGCCTTGTCTTTTTTGAAAGCTAAAACAAGCTCCTGCCCGAGCATGCCTCTTGATCCGATAATCAATATTTTCTTCCTATCCATAATTTTCCACTACCATATACTGTAATATGGTAGTAAGCTAGTAAAAAAAATTAATCTGTTATTCTGCCATATTGCAATTCATAATATTTCTTATACTCGCCTCTTTTTTACGTTTTTCCACCATGCTTCATTATTTTTATACCATCCTATCGTTTTTTGCAAACCTTCTTCGAATGATACGCTCGGCTGCCAGCCCAATTCTTTGCTTATTTTTGAGATGTCAATCGCATAGCGCTTGTCGTGGCCGGGACGATCCTTCACAAATTCGATCGAACTTTCATCCTTGTTCATCAGCTCTAAAATTTTATAAGTGATTTCCTTGTTGGTTTTTTCCGACTGTCCGCCGACACAATATGTTTCTCCGACTTTTCCGTCGTGAATGATGGCATCGATCGCGCTGCAATGATCTTCGACATACAGCCAGTCGCGGACGTTCATCCCGTCGCCATACAGCGGAACTTTTTTGCCTTCCAGAAGATTGGTGATGAAAAGCGGAAAAAGTTTTTCCGGAAAATGATACGGGCCATAGTTATTCGAACAGTTGGAAATCGTAATCGGCAAGCCGTAAGTATGGAAATATGCCCGAACAAGATGATCCGAACTCGCCTTGGAAGCCGAATAAGGGCTTCGCGGGTCATATGGAGTGTTCTCATTGAAAGCCGGATCCTCCGGAGCGAGCGAACCGAAAACTTCATCGGTCGAAACATGATGGAACCTTTTGTTTCCGTTCCTCTTAGCAGCCTCCAAAAGATTATGCGTGCCGATCACATTTGTTTGGATAAACGGAGCAGAGTCTAGAATTGAACGATCCACATGGGATTCGGCCGCGAAGTGAACGATAATATCGACTTCTTTCACCAATCCATTTACCAATTCCGCATCCGCGATATCCCCTTTCACGAATTTATAATTTTTTTTATCCTCCAATCCTTTCAAATTTTCCAAATTACCCGCGTACGTCAAAAGATCCAGGTTAATAATCTCATAATCCGGATATTTTTTCAGCATGTAATGGGTAAAATTGCTTCCAATAAATCCCGCGCCTCCTGTAACTAATAATTTCATGAAGCATGAAACATATAGCATGTAACAATTTTATTATAAAATGTTACATGTTTCATGTTGTATGTTATATACTAAAACGGTGAATTAAAATCTCTAAAAAATTGCTGCTTCTTGTCCTTCTCCGAAAGTATCGGATTTTCAATAGGCCAATTGATGTCCAGATCAGGATCATTCCAGATTATTCCGCTTTCGTTTTTGGGATTATAAAAATTGTCGCATTTATATTCGAACTCAGTGTAATCCTCCAGCGTCACAAAACCGTGCGCGAATCCGCGCGGGACAAAAAGCATATCGAAATTTTTGGCTGAAAGTTCGAATCCTTCCCATTTGCCGAAAGTCGGAGAATCTTTCCGAAGATCTACAATGACATCATATACAGCTCCTTTGGTAACTCGGACCAATTTTGCCTGAACATCTTCCGGATTCTGAAAATGCAGCCCCCGCAAGACGCCTTTCATGACCGAAAGAGAATGATTGTCCTGCACGAAATCAGCCTCGATTCCGGCCTCCTGAAACTTCTTTTTTGAATAATTCTCCAAGAAAAAACCCCTTTCGTCCTGAAAGACTTGAGGTATTATCAAATATGCTCCTTTTAGGCTTGTCTCCTGAAATTCCATAAAATTTATAATTTTATCCTGAGCATCAGTCGAAGGATGCTAAAACCATTCTAATATAATTTTGAACAAAACAAAAGGGCGGATCCATACTCATCCGTCCTTTAAGTAATATTTTTAAATCCTATCCCCTTCCTCCCAAAAGCTTGTTAAGCCTTCGACGGATTTCCTCCTCTGTCGCTTCGTGGGTTTTGGGAATTGACGCTTGCTGCTGTTCCTGTTCCCGCTCCTTCATCATTTTTTCGTGCTGGGTCTTTTCCGCGCGCTTGAGCGAACTCATGACAAACTCGCTGCCTATCGGCAGATTTTCAGGCGCTGCCGCTTTTCGCGCGGCCGTGCGGGGCGCTTGCTCCGTTTCTTTTTTCGGCTCCTCTCGTTCCGGTTCCGCTTTTTTGACGGGCTTTTCTTCTCTTGTTTCTTCTTTCTCTTTGACATCACCATGATCAGCTTCCGACTTTGCGTCTAGTGGATTTTTTTCAGTTGAAAAAGAAGGGAAAGCTAGCTTGAATTCCGGGAAATGACGCTTCTCGAACCTTTTACCTGAAATTTCTTCATCGATCAAATAAGCGGCCATTCCTGCCAAAACTCCCAACACCAAACTCCATAAAACGAGAGCGAAACTGAAAGAGCCGCTCTTGGGCCCGACGATCGGTCCGTCGATGATGCGGATCTCCAATTCCTTCCGAATATCATAATACCGGCTCATCTGCCGCGCTATGTTTTTGGCAGTCTGATGAGAAATCAAACTTGCTTGGAGCCGGCTATCATCGGACGCTATAATTTTAACGACTCCGCTGCCTTCTTGACGCTCTATCCTTATCTGTGAATTCCATTCTTTCTTGCGGTTATGCTCCGAAAAACTTCGCGCCTGATCTTCGATATTTTTATCGGACAAAAGCAGCCTTTCATAAAAAGGAAGCGAAAGCGCGATCTCCCGGATATTCCCGGTTATCACATCCAGGTCGCGGGAAGCCTTCTCGCTTTTTGGCAAGACTAAAATGTCCGTTTCACTCGAATAATTCTTGTCGTTGTTGACCCCGATCAAAAAGACAACGACCGCGACAACGATGAAAGTTGCCCAAAAAAACTTCGATTTGATGAAATACGCCATATTATTATAAAAAGGTTTATTCCAATTTGGCCCTTTAGAATGATACTGTTTCAGGCAAAATTGATTTCACAGTCTAGCGTAAGGGGCGATTTTTGTCAAATTAAAAGGCAGTATTATCAAAGGATAATACTGCCGTAGCTTTGACTGGAAGTTCCAGTCATGTTTTCGGGTTGCCGGACCTGCTGCTGCAAGTCCGGCAAAGATTCAGTTTCTTAGATCTTTTCGATCGTAATTTCTCCTTTACTCTTGAGATGATCGATCAGAGCTTTCTCAAATTTCTCTTCAGGCGTGGCTGCCGCCATGTACGCCTGATCCTGATATTTTGTTACGTACTTCCGTAACGTTTCGGTATTCAGCGTCTTCGCTTCATACCAACTGCTGACTTCTGTCCTCTTGAATGTTTGCGGACTTATTCCGGCCGGAACATTGACGACCCGCACAACCCTGTAAGTTTCCTCATCAGGGTTAGCAGCCTTGTAAATAACCTTGTGTCCCGGAACCTTCAGTTCCATCGGTTCGTCGTCGAAATTCCTCATCGCTTTTCTTGTTGCGATGGTAATCCCTTCCACCGCTTTCAGAACACCATTGGTTCCCTTCTCGTTGACCATAGCAAGGTCATCGATTTTTCCGCTCAGCGTGGCCAGATCAGCATCAATTCGCTTGATCGCTCCGGATACTTCCTCTGGAACTTGAACCGCCACATTTTTCTGGCTATTCCTCAGCGAAAGGAAACCTACTCCAAAAATAAGCATCGAAAGAAGAAATCCCAGAACCATGACTCCTATAATGAGAACCGAGTTAGCATAAATCTGATCTCCAAGACTCTTCGCCTCACTCTTGAAACTGCTTGTTGCATTTTTTACTGCATCACTGGCTAAACTAAAGGCCTTGACGGCTTGCCCTGCCCATTTCTCACTCTGAGTCTTGTTTTCCTCAATGAGTTTCCTATTGTCGCTCATGAGGTCGCTGTTTGTCTTGAGCGCTTTCCTCACTTCGGTTTCGAGCTTCGGAATTGCGCCCTTCTTTTTTTCAAAGAGTTTCTTGTCGAGATCAACGATCCGCCGAAGCGCTTCGAATTCAGCATCCAGCACATCATCGCTGGACTCTTCGACTCCTACAATATACTCCTGACCGATGACAAGCTTCTCATCGGCATACGAGGAGGCGAG
>DQBY01000083.1 GCA_003534085.1 Candidatus Moraniibacteriota bacterium
AAGCAGGGGGCGGAAGTGGTCGTCGGAGTCCGGAGGGAAAATAACAAAGAATCCTGGGTAAAAAATTTCGGCGCCTATTTTTATTACAAAATAATAAACAGCATCTCAGACACTTCGATCGTTCCGAACGCGACGGATTTCCGGCTTTTGGATCGCATGGTGATCGATGAATTCAACCGTCTTTCCGAAAGGAACCGGATGACGCGCGGACTGATCGCCTGGCTGGGAAATCAAGCGCCATTTCATCGAGTTTGATTCGCCGCAAAGAGCTCACGGCACAGCCGCCTACAGCACGCTCAAGCTGATCAAATTGGCGATGAGCAGCTTCGTTTCACTCAGCCTTTTCCCGCTGAAATTCGCCGGTTATCTCGGAGTACTCATTACCGTCATTTCCGGCGCGCTCGGACTTTTCATATTTTTCAATAAATTTGTTTTCGATGACCCATTCGGCTATTCTTTCTCCGGCCCGGCTTCTTTGGCCGTTTTTAATATTTTCCTGATCGGAATCGTCCTTTCCTGTCTTGGCCTCATCGCGCTTTACATCGGAAACATCCACGGAGAAGTGATCAATAGGCCGCTTTATGTAATTAGAAAGAAAAGGATCCTTCCTAAAGGGAACCTTTAGGAATAGGCCTTTAGGAAATTCTAAATAATCAATTTATCCGTTTAATCGCAGAGAATGACTAAATTCAGCTTCATAATACCGGTAAAAGAAATAAATGATTATATCCGTGAATCTATCCCAAAAATCCTGGAAATAGACAGGGGTGATTTTGAGATTATTATTTATCCTGATAATGCAACGTCGGAAAACTGGGAAAAAACAAGACAGATCGCCACCGGTCCGGGAGGTCCGGCCATGAAAAGAAGCTTGGCCATCAGGGACGCGCAAGGAGAGATTTTGGTTTTTTTGGATGACGATGCTTATCCCGGGAAAAACTTTTTGGATATTTTGGAAAAAGATTTTGAAGATGAAAATATCGTGGCAGTGGGAGGTCCCGCCATAACTCCGTCCGATGACAGTTTTTGGCAGAAGGTTTCAGGCGCGGTTTTTTTGAGTTCTCTTTCGNNGATTTCCGGAAAGATATGCTTCCATCGGAAAGAAAAGGAATGTTATTGACTGGCCAAGCGTGAATCTTTCAGTAAGAAAAAGCGATTTTGAAAGAGTCGGAGGATTTTCCAGCGAATATTGGCCGGGAGAGGATACGAAACTTTGCTTGGATCTTGTGAAAAATTCCAAAAATATTCTATATGACCCTCAATTGATCGCTTATCACCATAGGCGGGAAGGATTATTGCGCCACCTGAAGCAGGTGGGCGGATATGGAATTCATAGGGGGTTTTTTGCCAAAAAATTTCCGGAGACATCATTTCAATTCAAGTATTTTATCCCGAGTTTTTTTGCCGGGTTTGCAGTTTTTGGCGCGATTTTTTCCTTCCTTTGGCCGGCTGTTCGGCCTTTGTATTTTTTGGGAATGTCGGCGTATTTTCTGGCGCTTCTTAAGGCGTTGTGGGACATATTAAAATATGAAAAAAACATTCCGGTTGCTCTGCACTCTCTTTATTATATTTTCTTTACTCATCTGGCATATGGATTCAGATTTATCCAGGGATTCGTTTTTACAAAAAAATTAAAAAGTAAATTAAGGTAAATATATGAAAATTTCAATCTCGTATCCGCCGTTAGAATCCAAGAAGGGAACGCCATGCCTAGCACAAAACAGGCAGTTTCAATGGTTTAATAGTCCCACATACATTTATCCGGTAATCCCGGCATATGCAGCAACACTGCTGAAAAACAACGGTTATGAAGTTTCTTGGGATGATGCGATTACGGAAAAATTGAATTATGAACAATGGCTAGCCAGAATAATCGAGAAAAAACCGGACTTGATCGCATTAGAAACAAAAACGCCAGTAGTTGAAATGCATTGGAAAATTATAAATGAATTGAAAATTAAGTTGCCGGAATCTAAAATTGTGCTGATGGGGGATCACGTGACTGCTCGTCCTCAAGAATCCCTGGAAAAATCAAATGTAGATTTTGTGATTTCCTCGGGCGATTATGATTTTATGCTCCTGAGCCTTGCTGATCATTTAAGCAAAGGGGAGATGCTTGAGGGCGGTTTTTGGTTTCGCTCACCTTGTCATCCTGGACTTGATTCAGGATCTCGGGATTCCNNTTCCGGATCGGAGTCCGGAATGACAGTAGCTAATTCCGGTCCGTCTGATTTGTCCAAACATGACCTGAATACTTTACCGATGATTGACAGGGACTTGACAAAATGGAAAAACTATGCTTATAAAAACGGAAACTTTAAATTCACTCCCGGCGCTTACATGATGAGCGGGCGCGATTGTTGGTGGGGAAGGTGCACATTTTGTTCCTGGACGACTTTTTTCCCGGGAAAAAATTTCAGAACGAGATCAGCAAAGAATGCTTTGGATGAAGTGGGGCACCTGATAGATCTTGGAGTCAAAGAAATCATGGAAGACTCCGGTAGTTTGCCGATCGGAAAATGGCTGGAGGATTTTTGTAGTGGGATGATTGAGCGAGGATACAATAAAAAAGTAGTCATGAGCTGCAATATGAGAATAACCGGAATCGATAATCTTGAAACCTGGAAACTTATGAAAAAAGCCGGATTCAGATTTATATTGTTCGGCTTGGAATCGGCAAATCAGGAAACATTGGACAAGATCGACAAAAATTTGAAAGTGGAAGAAATTGAGCCGGGACTCAAGATGTGCAAAGAAGGAGGGCTTGAACCGCATATAACAACTATGATTGGATACCCGTGGGAAACCAAAGAAATGGCGATGAAAACGATTGATAAGGCGAAGGATCTGTTCAGCAAGGGATACGTGGATACTTTGCAGGGAACAATCGTCATACCTTATCCGGGAACTCCGCTTTATAAATACTGCGATGAAAATGATTTACTGAATACGAGGGAATATTCGCGTTTTGACCAAAGGGAAATGGTTATGAAATCGCCATTGACCTCGCAAGATGCCAAAGAGTTAGTGCAAGGACTTTACAAATCCTTTATAACCCCGAAATTTATCATAAAGAAGATCATCTCCATCAGAACTTTTGCCGACATAAAATACATCTGGACTGCCGGCTGGAAGGTTCTGGGGCATCTGACGGATTTTAGCAAAAAATTATGATGGTATCAATTATAATTACAACAAAAAACGAGGAGAAAAATATCGAGAATTGTATTAAATCTGTCTTAAATCAAGATTTTCATTCTGAGAATATTGAAATTTTAATTATAGATAATAACTCTTCAGATAAAACCAGAGAGATTGCAAAAAGATATGTTAATCCTAATCAAGTTTATAATTTGATTGATTATATTGATTTAAGCAAGGTGAAGAATTTCAGAGGCGCTCAATTGAATCTCGGAGTGGAAAAAGCAAAAGGGGATATTATTTTTTTTCCAGATGCCGATATGACTTTCGATAAAGAATTGTTTCTAGATGCCGTTAGAAAATTAAATGATTTGGATGCATTATTTATACCGGAAGTTGTTTGCGGAAAGGGATTTTTTGGGAAAATAAGAAATTTCGAAAGAAGTTTTTATAATGAAACCTGCATTGATGGAGTAAGGTTTGTTAAACGAGAGGTTTTTTTGAGGGTTGGAGGGTTTGATGTTAAAAATATCCTATTTGGTCCTGATGATTGGGATTTTACCAAAACTTTAACCAAAAACAATATAAAATTGGGAATCACCGGAAAATCTTTATTTCATCATGAAGAATGGATGACGGTTGGAGTTTACGTGTGGAAAAAAGGAAAATATGTCAATACTTTCGAAGGATATGTTAAAAAATGGGGCAAAAATGATAAGGATATTAGAAAACAATTAGGAATATCCTACCGATATTTTAATGTTTTTATTGAAAATGGAAAGTGGAAAAAAATAATAAAGCATCCTTTGCTATCGTTGGGTATGTTTGGACTTAAGTTTTTGGTCGGGTTTATTTATTTATTAAAAAGATAATCAATATGGACATTAAAAAATTTATCAAAGATAATGCTATTTATTCTTTTGAAAACAACATCTATGATTTTATCATGAAAAAAGATACAAATCACTGGGATGATTTGTATAAGGATGGTATTAAAGGAAATCCACAAAATGATTTTGATAATTTGAAAAATTTTATTGATGAAGCTATAAAGGATCGGGAGTCATGCAAGACTTATCTTCCGATTCTTGATTTATTAAGCCAAAAAAAGAATGTTCAATCTTTAATTGAGATAGGCTCCGGTTCGGGAACATTTTCCTTGATAGCTAAAAAATTAGGACTAATTAACGAGGTCTGTCTAGTAGAAAAATCAATGACGGCTCTTTTGATTTCTCAAAAATTATTTTCTGCATTTAATGAAGATGCTTTATTTGTTTATGCTGACGCTTTGGATTTGCCTTTTAAGAATTAT
>DQBY01000004.1:0-678 GCA_003534085.1 Candidatus Moraniibacteriota bacterium
CTGGCTGCTTTCCTCGTTTATTTCATAATATTCGGAGTCCATCACGTGTTTTTCGACCTCTTCCGCTTCAATGGGCAGAAAGGTTCCGTAACCGACGTGTAAAGTTACCCGGGCCACGGCGACACCTTTGGATTTTAATGTGTTCATAATCTCATCTGTAAAATGCAAACCGGCGGTGGGGGCCGCGACGGAGCCGGGATTTTTCGCGTAAACAGTCTGATAGCGTTCCCGGTCAACAGGGTCGGCGGCGGAATTCCTGGCGCGTTTGATGTAAGGGGGCAGAGGCGTTCTGCCGAACCGGTCCAAGTACGCATCGAATCCATCGGGCGCGAAGAACTCCAGAAGCCACTTCTTATCGGATACACGTTTTAAAACCCTCGCTTCGCAATCCTTGCCAAGAGACAGAACATCATTCTCCCGCATCCTCTTGGCCGGACGTAAAAGAACTTCCCACCTCTGATTTTCCCTGCCAGTTTCCTTTCTGGTCAGAAGCAGAATTTCCACCACGCCTCCCGTTGATTTTTTGCCGAACAGGCGGGCGGGAATAACCCTGGAATCATTGACAACCAGCACATCGCCTTTTTTGAGAAAATCAGGAAGCTGGAAAAAAGAGTGATCGGAAGTTTCTTCCTTGCTCTTATCCAAATAAAGCATGCGGGATTGATCGCGCCTTTGGCG
>DQBY01000004.1:695-3505 GCA_003534085.1 Candidatus Moraniibacteriota bacterium
TATGAAAAATCTTTTAATTTCATTTCCATCTTTCTTAAGGCTCTGGGGTGTGCGCAAATAATCAGATAATGATGCCGCTGTCAATGATATTGGGATTATCTTCTTCCGAAATACAGAAGAATAAGCCCGGCAATCATTGATGCTAATCCCAACAATCGCAGGGTGGAATCCGGCACGGCTGTTATTTTGGCGAGATATTTTTTCAATTTTTCCGGAGAAATAAAATAGGGGAGACCTTCCAGAATAAAAACCATTCCCAACACGCAGAGAAAATATTTCATTTTAAATCCTTGTTTTTTGATTCGTTCCAGAGTTCATCCATTTGCGGCAATGTCGCTTCCTGAAGGTTTATACCGCGGGCGGAAAGTTGTCCGGTCACATAGGCAAAACGCCGTAAAAACTTTTTTGTCGTTTTTGTCAGGGCGGTTTCCGCGTCGATCGAGTGAAAACGGCTTAAATTCACTAGAGTAAACAGCATATCACCCAGTTCTTCTTCGATTTTATCACGACTGTCATTTTTTAGCGCTGCCTTGAATTCCATCAATTCTTCTTCCATCTTTCCCAGAATATCAGAAGAATTTGACCAGTCGAAGCCGTAATGAGACGCAATGGATGTGATTTTCTGCGCCCGTTTTAAAGCCGGAAAAGACAGCGGAACACTGTCAAACAAAGTGCTATTATCGCTTTTATCCGCCCGTTCTTCAGCCTTTATTTTTTGCCAGTTGTCTTTAACTTCCCTCACCGAATTTACTGTGGCATCGCCGAAAACATGAGGATGGCGCCGGATCATTTTTTTTGTTATTTCGTCCAGAACATCACTGAGTGAAAAGAGTTCTTCCTCGGTGCTGATTTCCGTCAGAAACAATATCTGAAAGAGCAAATCGCCGAGCTCTTCCTTTAGCTCCTGCGGGTTATCCTGGGCGAGAGAATCCACGACTTCGTAAGCTTCTTCCAGAATATATTTGCCAACGTCTTCCTTTTTTTGCTGTCTGTCCCAGGGACAGCCGTCCGGAGCCCGCAGTTTCTGAATCAGCCTTATTAATTCATTCATCTTTAGTAGATATTCATTCTTTTTCATGTGTTTGAACAATATTCCCCTGAATTCGTTAATGGCTGTTTCAGTAGCATATAAAGAAAATGATGACAATATGCGCGAGCGAAGAGTTGCTCTCGCGGTGAATGAAAAAGTGATGACAAAAGAATCTGATTTCTTTAAAATAAACTTAAGAAGACGTTTCATTTTATGTGTGACAATTTTAAGAGATTGTTTTTATTGAAGATATTCCGATGGATGACGTGACATAATTATTAAATATTACAAAGCTTCTTTGTTGAATCTTCATAAAATATTCAATAAAAATTATACTAAAAATTGTGCTTGACAAGGTAAAAAAAAGGCGTATCCTTCGCGGTCAATACAACTGACTTGGTATGAAAATCGAGTCTTGTTAAATCTTTGAAAGGAGGTTAGCCGTTAATGAAAAAAATATTTGCCATTTTTGTTGCTATGCTGTTGGTCGCTTCTTTGTCTCTTTCAGTAGTAGGTTGCAAAAAAGCTGAAGAAACCGCACCCGAAGCTCCCGCAGTGGAAGCACCCGTTGCGCCAGCTCCTGATGCTGCACCAGCTCCTGATGCTGCACCTGCACCCGATGCTGCACCTGCACCCGAAGCTGCAAAATAATTTCATCAAGATAAATTTGCAGAACAAACGAATCGGACATTCGCTTTTTTAGTGAATGTCCGATTTTTTTATGCTTTTAAGGATTATTTTTTTAAAATATGTTATATTAAAACCAGTTGAGGTTGGAAAATAAAGTTTACATTAAGAAGCTTTAACATGATGAACACAGGAGGTGTGCTATGTCGGAAAGAAGCAATGATTTGTTAACAGGATTGTTTATCGGTGGATTAGTTGGCGCTGTCCTGGGAGTCTTATTCGCGCCCAAGAGCGGCAAAGAGACGCGGGAAGATATCGCCCGCAAAGCGGATGAAATTTTACTAAAAACAAAAGAAGAGTATCAAAAAGCGGTTGAAAAAAGCAAAGCCGCTTATGAAGCATCTCTTGAAAATTTAAAAGTTTTTGAAGAATCGGCAAGAGAGAAAGTTTCAGAAATGGGAGATAAAGTTAGTGAAATAGCGCATAAAGGCGCAGAAACTGTTGAAAACAACAAGAACCGATTAAAGAAGGCTCTTGATGCCGGACTGGAAGCTTATCGGGAAGAAAGTAGCAAAGAAAAGATTTGATGATATTCAATAATACGGTAAAAACAGCTTGGAATTACAGATTAATAATTCAAGGAGATGATCAATGTATCTGGATATCGCTTTAAAGATTTTAGTAAGTATTCTTATCGTGTTGGTGATTATTTGTATTCCGATTCTTCTGAAATTATGGCGCGTTACCGAGGACATTGCGCTGAGTCTGCAGACGCTGAATCAAAGTTTGCCCCTGATATTGAAAAATCTGGAGGAAATTACTACAAATATCAGTATTTCCACTAATACTCTAAATGAAAAAATTCAAAACATGGCCAGCGTATCCGATCGATCACATCTGCTGATTACTGATATTATTAATAATCTCGGTCTTTTTGCTCCCGTGGCCATGCGGTTCCCTGTTTTCCGCATCATCAGAAATGTTGTCGCTCTAGCCAAGGGTGCGCAGGTTTTTATGAATGTGCTTTTACATAAGAAAAATGCCGAATAGGGTGTTGGTATGGCTAAAGTGACATTTTCCAGCAAATGGGGCGGCGTGAAAGTTCAGAAAAAATCAGCTGCCGCGCCCGCGGAATCCGGAAAATCCGCCGAAG
>DQBY01000123.1 GCA_003534085.1 Candidatus Moraniibacteriota bacterium
TCCAGATTATAGAATTTTGTGGAATATTTTTTGCCGTCATCGGCAGTATGTTCCAAAATGGAACTAACTGAATTTTTTCTTAATTCCCCACTTTCAAAAATATTTTTCAAATGTTTCGTTATCGCAGGCCTCTGTGTTCCAAAAAGAGCCGCGACTTGATCTTGCGTCAGCCACACGCTTTCTTTGTCAAACTTAACCTCAAGCTCGATTTCTCCGCGCTTGTCTTTGTAAATTATAATTTCCCCTTCCTTGGGAATCTTTTTTTGTTTTTTCTTAATCATAACAATGCTTTATTGTTTATAGTGATATTATATCACTATTGCGCTTCCCTGTCTACTCTTCGACCTGTGGATAACTCAAGTCATACGATGCAACATTTTTTTGTGATATTCAATAATACTTAAATTTTTATTTTATTATACCAAAATAAAAAGGCACGTTCCCGTTCGGGGCGTGCCTTATCGTAAATACTAATCCGCGCTTTCAAGCAAATCATGAGAAAAGCATAGTGCTCCGCAACATTCCACATCATCCTCATTTTCCAGACACAGGGCAACGAAGGGGAAAGTTTTCCAGTCGTGCTCTTTTTCAAAAGGGAAAACCATGTAGTCAAACTGCCCGGAATACATTTCCTGGGATTTTATTTTCAACTCATCGATGGGTTTTTTGAAAATTAATCCCTTGAAACGTTCGGGAAAAGCTTTTTTAATTACTTTTTTTATGATACGCGGATTAAAATCTTCGTTGCGGCAAAAGACTAGTCTCTCATTGCCGACCTCCACATAAGTAAAGCCAGTTGCGCACATATGTACCCTCCTCTATGAATTTAAATTTAATGAACAGTCCGGTAAATAATCCTATCGCTAAAGCAGCTTTTCTGTCAATCAAAAATTTTCACACCAGTTAATTTTATTTATCATTATAATTTTCACCTAAAAATTTTTTGAGTTTCGCGAATGGCTTGAATTTCAGATATGTTTTTTTATAATCCGCGCTATTCAACCTAGCTCGCGTCACGCTGTATCCTTTCGGGATAAAAATCTTGTCCCAATCAAAACCGTTGTCGCCGGAAGGCTTTTTAGCAATCGTGCCCTCCAATTTTCCTTCAATTATTTTCAAAGTCTTTCCATCGTAATATCCAAAAGCGGAATGAGCCACCGCTTTCCTATTGTTCGACGGAAGCATGGCGCACATCGTTTTGAAAGAAATTTCATCCACAAAGAAGCGGATGAACGGTCCGGGCAACCGGCCGAAGGCTTTGAATTCCAAAGATGAGTCCTCCACCAGAACCGGCTTTTTTATTTTCGCGTACGCCTGCCGGACTTTATGCTCCACAACCTCCAGAAGATCAAGCGACTGGATTTCGTCCAGATCAAGTTTCACGTGCTCAACCGGAAAGCCTAAAAACTTGGCCAAATAATCCGCTTTCTTCTGATTGCCGGTGATGAATGTGATTTTTTCTTTTTTCATAAATATTATTCACGAAACCACGGCCGTAGAATGGTGATTGCTTAAAATTCACTCACATCAGTACGGCCGTACTGATGTGATTGTATCGAGTTCTACTTGATAGCCTTGAAATGTTTTTTTATTTTTTCTTCATTATCGATCTTCAAGGCGGTAATCACTCGGACATAAGGCTCTGCGGAATATAGAGAAACTAATTCGAGAATTGGTTTCTCGAAAGGATACGGCGAAGCAAATACGCTCTGCTGGAGCTTGAAAAACTCAAGCTCTTTGAGATGATCGCGCAGAATATCTCTGAACAGCCTTTCTTTTTCCGGAATGTCGAAAATCACTATCCTCCATTTCCCATCCCACTTTTTCGGTTTCTTGAAATTTATGGAACTGCCCAGAAGACTCAATGTTTTCGCCTGCTGGACTCCTTCACTCGTCAGGACCAGCTTGAAAGATCCGTTGGCCAGCTTGCGTTCCTCGATCAATTTTCTATCGGCAAGTTTCTTGATCGAGCGGTTGAAGTTCTGCTGGTTTATTTTCCCCCACTCTTTCCGGAGCTTGCGGAAATTTTTATAAAAATGATCCGGAGACGAAGAAAGGCCCAGCGCCACGCCTCCCAAAAGCGCCAGAACTATTTTTTTCTGAACCGCTCCAAATTTATACATATCGATATTGTATCATGAAAATACGGCCGTGCTCAGATGATACTTTCCATGCGACTTGGCGAGTGATTAAGTCCCAATAAAATATTTATGTCAGTACGTACGGCCGCAGGATGATGATTAATTGATGACTTCTTATTCACTCACGTCAGTACGGCCGTGGGATGGTGAGTGGTTTTTAATTCAAGCACGTTGGGTGGGCTATGATAATAACACGTGAATCACTCTATCTTATCTCCTTGTTCCAATTTTGCACTAAAAGACTCATGTAGATTCCCAGAGTCTTGTTCAGGGGATCGGCCTGGGTCGATTCTCCTCTGCGTATATGCAACACTCCCGCAATCGTGAGCGCGCTCAGGATTATCGCTTCATTTTTCATGCTTTCAGTCGACGTCTTATCCTGTTCAAGCGAATTCTCCCAGATTATTCGGGTCTTTTCCAGTCCGCCCCTGTATTCATCAAGGCGTAAATCGACCAGCTTCTCCCAAGTTTCAATATGTTCCTGCTCAATTCCCAATTCCTTGAACCAATTGATAAATCTCGGAAAAACAGAGCCCTTTACCGAATGCCAATAATTCCTTCTTTCTTCAGGAAAATATTTCAATCTATTTTCTATCAGCAAATAAAGAAATCCGACGAATGTAACTTCCAATTCATTAAAAATCCTGTCCTGCTCAATTTGTTCCATTTTTTCAAACCCGATCTCTTTCCGGAATTCTTTATCTCTGAAAAGTTTAAAGGCTGAATTGACTGCATCCTCCACCATATGCCTCGCCCGATCTTCCGGCGGGATAACATGATGAAAAATTTTTCGGAATATTTTTGGATACATAAAAATTTGCTTATTTTAAATTATGGTTTTATGACTTATCGTCAAATATTTTTACAAGCGGCTCTTCCCAACCAAAACATGTGGATTTTCCGCAAAGATCCTCAAATGATTTGATGCATTCTGGGTTGAGTCTTACATATTCCTCGAGCACAATAACTACTTCTTCAATAAAACCGCCAACTGTGCCGTCGGAATCATCAACGCCGCCATTACATATTTTTTTATCCAGACGCAAAAGCATCTCAACTAATATTTTTGCCGCTTGTCTGCTGACCGGCAAATCCGAAACTATTTTTGACAGGCGGGCGCAACCCTCAGACAGCGATCCTTGGTAAGCAAACCAGGTTCGAGAAGGACCGCTATATGCTTTTATATATTTCATAGCCGCAGCAATCGTTCTCTTTATCTCAGCTAGTTTTTCCTCCTCCATTTCTCCGAGCTTGCCGCTGCAAGTCGGACCATCAATCAATTCCCTGTCTTCATTAGCCAATGGCTTGCCATCCATAGCCGCATAAATTGCCACCGCCACCATGTGCTTGCACAGCGTATTATTTTGACCGAGATAGCAATCGCAATCGCCTTGATCATACTGTCGCCGATCCACATATACGCTGTATGGCTTCGTGCCTGAAACAGTTGCTAAAAATCCATTCAGTTCTTCCTTGAATCGCATTACTTTTCCTTTTTCATACAGCCCAACTGCTTTTTCAAAGGTCGGACCATCAGTTGCAAATTTTATTTTATCTAAATTATATATGGGTTTCATAAAATATTGATATTAGAAAGATTGCTTTCTGCAAAATGTTGGAATGTTATTTGTTTATTTCTTGGGTTTTGATCTCCTGGATATTTCCGATTTCTGTTTTTTGGATTGAATTTTTTCTACTTTAATGATAGGCTTGTCCAATATCTCGCTTTCAAGAAACATCCGGCATTCGCCCATAGCCAAGCTTGTCCAAGAAATGAGTTTTGGATCGGGATTTTTGTCGTATTTTTCCAAAATTCGATATGCACTGATATTTCCGGCATGAGCTAGGATTACAATAGCTTTCTTTTTATCTTTTAAACCGGATTTCTCAAATAAAACTTTTTCACACCATTTTATATCTTTTTGAGTTATATCTTTTGGAACCAAATTATGAAAATTAATATACTCCATCAAATCCATTCCTTCATCCGCATCAATTTCATCCACTTGCATAATCGAACCAGAAAGGCCTTTTTCTTCCATAGCTAAAAACAGATCATCAAATTCCTTCTCGGAAAGATTCCCGCTCTCTAAAATAGAAATCAATTCTTCTTCGCTGAAATTTTTAAATTTATTTGACATTTTTTTATCTAATTTTATTAATGCAAATATCCTTAAGACTGCACAATTCACTCACGTCAGTACGGCCGTGGGATGGTGAGTGGTGGGATTAAACTTTCGCGCCGGGCTTGATGTTCATATTTTCGGGTAAATAAATTATATTATTCCAAAATATATTCCCAACCAGGTTGCCAAGTTTTTGTTTTCCGCCAATCTTCCGCAAAAGCCTGTTCCCATGTCTTTCCTTTCAGCAAAACATCCAAAGCTAATTGCGGCGCTTTGTGCGCGACGATGGCGATGCTTTTTCCGTCATAATTTTCTTTCAAAAATTCAAGAAAGCCAGCCACTCTATTTTTGACATCCTCATAGCTTTCGCCCTCTGGAAATTTTTCAATCACCATCTTCTCTTGCATCGGTTCAACCATTCCTGATGATCCGCCGTTATATTTCCCATAGCTGCACTCCCGCAATCTTTTGTCGGAAATTATCTCATGCGTGGCGCCCCACAGAATATTGGCGGAATCCACAGCCCTCTTCAGATCAGAACAAAAGACCGCATCGAAATGTTTGTCCTTTATCTGTTCTTTCAAGTTTTTAACCCTCTGAATTCCAGTTTCAGAGAGTTCAGCATCGGACCAGCCGGAAGAAATGCCATTTTCATTGTCAGTCGTAGTGCCATGCACAAAATAGGTTATTTTTATCATATTTTTACAAAAGTAAATTGTTAGATATTAGAGCGTTGTTTA
>DQBY01000104.1 GCA_003534085.1 Candidatus Moraniibacteriota bacterium
TTATAGATTGTTTTCTTTCTTGTATTTTTTCCATTCATTGTCTGACCAGCCGACAGGTTTTTTGGCCAGGATTTGCCCGGGCTGCGGATATTTGTCAGGAGAATCGTAAGCGCTGTTGAAAACATCCTTGATCAAAACAGATCCATCCTTGTCGAAAACTTCCTGGGTAAAGGTCGTCTTCATCGATCCGTCCGGATTTCTTTCCGTGATCTTCGGACCGTCAACTTTGACCTCTCTTCCGTCGGGAGTTCCATAAAAATCGAAGAAAAGCTCGGTTCCGACTATTCGGGCTTGTATCAGGATGTGTCCCGGTGTGTTGTTTTTGAAACGAAGATCCGGATAAGGAATGTAGATTGTCGAGTCCATGCCGTGCGGAGCGTAATATTTGACCGGATAGGCATGATTTTTTCTGGCGGTTATTTTCAGTCCGCTGAAGATAGCGGCTCGAAAAGCGGTAGTGGAAACCTGGCAGATTCCTCCGCCGAATTCCGGTTCAGTCTTGTTGTTTTTAATGACAAGTTCAGGCAAATATCCGTGTTCGCCATCGACTTCTCCTAGGGTTTTCACGAAGGAAAATTCCTCATCAGGCTTGATCAGCAAACCGTTGAACCTGCCAGTCGCAACTTTTATATTGAAGATCCTGTTTTCTGGAGAACCGGAAAAATTGGATTTTCCTTGGCCGATAAGAGCGGTTATGCCGAGATTTTCGATCGAATCGGTGTAAATCTCCGGCCGGATTATTTTATAAGCCAGTTCGATATCATCTTTCAAGGCATCATTTTTGTAATGTTTCGCCAAAATTTCCATATTTTTTTCCCTGTCCAAGGCCAAGCCATCTTTGCTCAGGGAGAAAGCGGAAATTTTCCCTGAGTCGTCCGCTTGAAATTTGGCATTCTCAGGATCTTTATCGACCTGTCTGGCGAGGTCTTCCAAAAATTGCGAAAGAAAACCCATATCCAGATAAAAATTGGAATTTTTCCGTATGCGCGCTTCATGCTGATGGCTGAAAAGCAGATGACAAATGATGGAATTTTTGTAATCGCAAAAATTTGTATTTTCAATCTCGCTTTTGTAATCCGGAGAAAATATCAAACTTTCTTTTTCGATTATGAATTTGGCGGCTTCGCCCGGAGAAAGTTCAAAAGAAGAGTCTTTTATTTTCAGGCTTAGGGGCCTGAAAAATTTAGCCTCAGAATTTTTTCTGTCGAATGAGCCCAGTTCCAATTCCTCAGAAGACGCAAAAGAACCGCCGGCGGAAAAAAGCAGGCTGAAAACTAAAATACAGAAAATTTCTTTTTTTCTTTGCATGTGTCTAGGATAGCTCAAAAATATCTAAAAATCAATAATAAAACCCCCTCGAAGAGGGGGTTTCGTAATTTATTGCATCTAGAATCCACGGACCTGGATCTTTTTTGTTTTGGTGGTGTCCGCTTTAGGCAATCTGATGGTGAGAATTCCATTTTTCATGGCAGCTTCGGATTTGTCGGAAAGCACATCGACGGGCAATATTACGGACCGCGAGAATGATCCCCAGTAACATTCTTGATAATAGTAATTTTCATCCCCGACTTCTTCTTCATTTTTTCTTTCTCCGCGTATGGTCACCATGTCATTATTTATGCTGACATCAAGATCTTCCGGCTTCACCCCGGCAATGGTCGATTTGATGACAATGTCGTTATCAGTCTGGTACACGTCAATTGTCAGTTGCCCCTCGCTGCTGTCCGGTGAAGAGAGGCCTTCTTCCGCGGAAGCAGTCCTCCTTAAAGGCGAAGAAGCAATCAGTTCAGTTTCTTCTTCTTCGTAAATATTGGTAATTGGCGTGGTTATGCTTTCCTGCCTGTATTCATCAGCCTCAATTCGGCGAGACCCGGTAAGTTTGTCCAAAAAAGACCTTTTAATTTTGGTCATATGGTTGTTTTCCTGTTATTTTATTACTAGTTTTATTATAAAGGAAGATATTTAATTTTGCAACTTGGCATAAGATAGGCTCCGATCCTGATTTTTTCCGGCGCAAATCGGCAACTCAAACTATGTTCTTCCGCTTTGGAGCCTGTTTTACTCGTAAATCCGAGGGGCATTTCCGCATGGAGAAGTAATTATTTTTTCTCAGTCGGTGAAAGCCGAATAAGATGATGAAAAGCAGCGTCAAAAAATAAAAGACAATTATCCAGATACTGATCGAATGGAGAATCATGCCGTTGTAGGCCAGATGCAGGATGGTCGTAAAAAGGATGATTCCCGGAGCTGTCAGTCCTAATCTGGTTTGTTTGTAGATGAAAAATCCTAAAAATAAGCTTGTAGAGATATGGACAGATAAAATTCCGATCAAGGCCGGCAGGATGTTTTCTCTCGAAACTATATCTCCTAAGTAAAGCAGGCTTATTTCCATGAGAGCAAAGCCCAATCCGATCAAAAAAGAGTTCTTGAACATCTGGCGGCAACTTATCGCCGGATCGGAAATTTTGTAAATGATGGAAAACTTGGCCAGCTCCTCGATCAGGACGAACATGATCAACAGAAAATTTATTTCGGATAAATCAGTTTCTCCGGGTAAGGCAAAATTAAGCAAAAGTTCGATAAAGAGCGCGCCCAAGGCGGCAATTGCCCCGAAAAAAAGTAAATTTATATTTTCTTTCATTTTTTTATTTATTTTTTAATTTTTTATCTTAGCTCTTTTTGCCTAAGTTCATAGAGGCCTCAGTTTTCATGACCCTCCAATTTTCAAATGATTTCTTCTTCTGAAAATCATCCATTTTTTTCCAACGAAAAAATCCCGCAATCGCGATCATGGCGGCATTGTCTATCGAATATTCAGCGTCAGGCACTTGGTATCTGACATCAGGCAAAGCGGAAGCGGCAGCCTTTCCGAGCTGGAGCCGGAGCTCTTT
>DQBY01000064.1:0-2146 GCA_003534085.1 Candidatus Moraniibacteriota bacterium
CCCAGATGGCGGAATTGGTATACGCGCCAGTCTTAGGAACTGGTTCTCGCAAGGGATTGGAGGTTCGAGTCCTCTTCTGGGCACATAAATTTAACTGGAGGACGAGAACGGGAAGGGGTCGGGAAACGGGAGTTTCCTGTTGGAGGAAAGTTTTGAAAACCGTGGGTTTTCAAGGAGTCCGCCTCGGACGACGTGAGATTGTCCTCTTCTGGGCACCGCGTAAAATTCGCTGCGCTCATCACGCGGCAGGCATGTATGAAAAAAATTAAAGTAACGGATGAAAATTCAGGCAATCGCATCGATAAATTCCTCATGTCCTCCTTCGCCTCCTCCGCCGCTAAAGCTATGGCGGACAAGAAGGCTACGGCGGACAAGGAGGAAGTTTTTTTTCATGCACTTACTCGCGGAGAAATCATAAAAAGCATCAAAGCAGGGGATATTCTGGTTGATGGAAAAATAATGAAGCCAAGCTATATTTTGAAAGAGGGAGAAGAGATCAGAATAGATATTAAGAAAGAAAAAGAAGAGATAATTCCAAATAAGGATATTAAGCTTGAAATCATACACGAAGATAAAAATATCATTGTTGTAAATAAAACTGCCGGAATTTCCGTCCATCCGAATGATGTGGAAAAAGAAAATACACTTGTAAACGCTTTGGTTGTGAAGTGGCCGGAAATAAAAGATGTTTACCCCCACACCAATGAGTATGGAAAGGGTAAATTTACGAAATATGCTTCAGGAAAAAATAAAGATGAAATAAGTGAAAAGCACGGCAATATTGGTGTGGGGGTGAATGACGGATCGGAGGAAAGCTGGATGCGTCCCGGAATCGTCCATCGGTTGGACAAAGATACGAGCGGTGCGATCGTTGTCGCAAAGAATATGAAAGCTTTTGAAGAATTGAAAAGGATGTTCGCTGATCGCAAAGTGGAAAAAAATTATGTCGCGATCGTCCACGGACATCTTGAAAAAAATTCCGGAGTGGTGGATCAGCCGATCGCCAGATCAGCAAGTTTCAAAAAGCAAAAGATCGCAAGAGGGAAAATCAAGGGAACATCGCGCGCGGCGGTGACTGAATATAAATTATTGGAAAGATATGACGATTTCGATATGGTGGAGGCTTTGCCGAAGACCGGACGGATGCACCAGATCAGAGTCCATCTTTCATTTTTGGGAAATCCGATCGTTGGCGATGAAAAATACAGGCGCAAAAATTTGATGAGGCAAATCGGAGTCAAGCGTCAGCTCCTGCATGCTCAAAAACTGGAATTTGAACTTTTTGGGAAGAAATATTCTTTCCAGGCGCCTTTGCCGGAAGATTTTGAGTCTTTTCTGCTGTCTATTGACCCCGCACTAACTTTGAAGGGGAAAGAAAAATAAATTATGACAAAATAACTCGGAAAGATAAGAAAAAGCTGTTTAATGAGGAAATCTCACAAAATTTGCTTCAAAGTTAGTGCGGGGTTGACTAAAAAGTGAAAAACCGGTAAGATGAAAAAGCTAAAAAATAGAGTAAATTATCACATAATACTCAGTTATTGGGTTATTTTTATTTCCAGCTTTTGGCTGGTCCGCCTTTGGTGGGAACTTATCCATAATGTAGTATAATAAAACATATGAAGAAGGTAATTATCGATTTCAACAATGACCAAAGAAGCAACAAATTTCCTGAATTTCAGTCAGGAGATGTTGTTAAGGTTTATCGCAAGATTAAAGAAGGCGACAAGGAAAGGATCCAGATCTTCGAAGGAATCATCATAGCTGTTAAAGGAGGACAAAATTCTTCTCCGATGATAACTGTCCGAAAAGTTTCCAATGGGGTAGGCGTTGAATTGATACTTCCGATTTTTTCTCCTGCAATCGAAAAGATAGAATTGGTGAAGAGAGCCAAGGTCAGAAGAGCGAAGCTATATTATCTGAGAGGTCTGACAGCGAAGAAGAGCAGGATGAAATATAGCAATGTAGCTGAATTCGTTCCTGAAACTTCAGTTGAAGCTCCTGTGGAAGAAGCTCCTCAGGCTGAAGAAATTGCAAAAACTGAAGAAGCTCCAAAAGCAGAATAAAGACCTGCCTTCGTGGTGGAATGGTATACACACATGCTTGAGGTGCATGGGTCGCAAGGCCGTGCGAGTTCGAGTCTCGC
>DQBY01000064.1:2171-4226 GCA_003534085.1 Candidatus Moraniibacteriota bacterium
AGCACCTCGTTTACACCGAGGGGGTTGGGGGTTCGAGTCCCTCATCGCGCACCAGTAAGAATTTGTAATTTAAGCGCCGAAGTAGCTCAGCGGTAGAGCGAAGGACTGATTTTCGGTCCCTTCCGTAGAAATGCGGATTGCAAAATTGGGTGAATTCGGGGAAACCTTTAAAATGGCAATCCCGAGCCAAGCTCTGATGAGATCATGTATCAGAGAAGGTGTAGAGACTAGCAGGTGAGGCTCAACAATAATCCTGCATAAGCGCCCAATCCCTTATTGAGAAATCAAAGGGAAAGATATAGTCCGATCCTTGGGGAAACTCAAGAAAAATTTCAAGGAAAATCCTTGCGTCGGCAGTTCAACTCTGCCCTTCGGCACAATTGTAAAAAATTGAACCTATGATATACTGATAGTATTGAGTAGGTTCAATTTTTTTTATGAGAGAAGATAAAGAAAAAGCGACAAGCTTGAGAAAAAAAGGATTCAGTTATAATCAAATCAGGCAAAAACTTGGAATACCCAAGAGTACGCTAAGTTATTGGCTCAGAGACTTGCATATTTCAGAAAAATCGCGCGGAAAAATTTTAGCGAGAGCGCACAGATTGAGCATAGAAGGCCTGATGCGAAGAAATAAAAATCAAACAAAGCTCGCCAATGAAAGAGCAACAGCTATAAGAAAAGAAGCTAAGGGTGAATGCCTCAAGTTGATGGAAGATCGACTGTTTATGATCGGGTTGTCTCTTTATTGGGCAGAAGGATATAAAAAAGGCGCTAATGGCAGCAAATGGAAAAGCATTTCTTTCGCCAATTCCGATCCGGCAATGATAAGAATAATGATGAAATTTTTCAGGAAATTTTTGGGAATAACCGATAGTAAGATTAAAATTCAATTGATAGCCCACAAAAATATCAATATCGATGAGGCCGTAATATTTTGGTCTGATTTGACGAAGATATCGAAAGAACAGTTTATTAAATCTTTCAATGGAGTTAATAAATCAAGCAAGGGAAAAAGAAATCCAAACAGCTTGACGCATGGAACAGTTCACATTAGAATAAATGATGTAAAATTATTTTTCAGATTGATAGGGTGGATTGACGGACTAAAGGGAAAAATTTAAAAAGCGGGTATAGTACAATGGTTCGTACACTAGGTTGCCAATCTGGTGATACGGGTTCGATTCCCGTTACCCGCTNNAGGCTGTAACAAGCCTTGTTTTTGTTTGCCCCTAAAGACAGTTAGGACTGGGTTGACCAGGTATTTTTTTTATGTATAATAAGTTAACCCATTACAAATACAGACTGAAAGGAGGATTATAATGATTAACTTGCAGAAATGGCTAGGTTTGCAAAAGCTCTTTTCAAATTGCAATGATACGCTTTATCTCCGAGGGTCGTATGCTCGAGGCGATAAGTTTCCCAATGACATCGACATCAGTGCGTATAATGAAAGTGGCATCATCAAAATGAATAATCCCCCGACTGAATTTGAAGGCTTAAGGATCAATTACGGAGGAATAGCTATCAAAGATTTGGAGGATTATTTTGCTCTTTGTCCAAGAGGAGCGTCATCCCTGATGGAAATGCTTCCCATTGGTATTGCTCACTCAGAGGTGCCAAATATACTCGCTTGCCAGAAAAATAAATTTCTCAGNNTATCGCAGAGTACTCCCTCTTTCTGCTTACTGAGGAAGAAACAAATGGGCGGGTAGCTGATAGAGGCATCGGCGACGACTATTTTGCTTTAAAGCGGCATCGTGGAAGTAAACGCACAATCTCTCGTATGATTTGGGGCACGAAGGCTAGAGACTTTCAATCGTTGGCTGGTCTTACTCATGAGGACGTGTTGGCAAGAATGGCTGTTGATTATAGCTTGCCTATGAGCGTGGCAGATAGTTGTATGTTTGTACTTAGGTCTGCTCATCTAAATCCAGATGCTGCTGTTTGGATGAAACACGTGGTCAATGTTGAAGCATGGTACAAAGGTACATATGTACCGTCAGTCATAAGCTATCTTCATCAACACATAGCGGACGATGTAGTTAAGTGCTGTAT
>DQBY01000007.1 GCA_003534085.1 Candidatus Moraniibacteriota bacterium
TCTGTCGCTCCGGCTCCGACCAGCGTATGGATCTCATCGATAAACAGAATATGCCTTCCGGCCGCCCGATCGATCTCATTGATGATCGCCTTCAGCCTTTCCTCAAATTCTCCGCGAAATTTCGTTCCGGCCAAAAGGGAACCCAGATCCAAAGAAATCAGATTCTTTCCTTTTATCGTTTCCGGCGCATCGCCGTCAGCGATCCTTTGCGCCAGTCCTTCGACGATGGCCGTCTTTCCGGTTCCCGCCTCTCCGATGAGCACCGGATTATTTTTTGTCCTGCGGCTCAGCACCTGCATGACTCTCCTGATCTCATCATCCCGGCCTATCACCGGATCAAGTTTTTTTTGCGCGGCCATTTCCGTCAGATCTATGGTATATTTTTCCAGCACCTGAAATTTCCTTTCCGGTTCGGGAGTATCGACTTTTTGAGTTCCTCTTATTTCTGACATTATTTTCAAAACATTATCGTATGTTATTTTATTTTTTTCCAAAAGCGGTTTAATTTTCGTATTGATGCGCAAAAAAGCGAGAAAAATATGTTCTGTCGAANNTATCTTATTCCCCTCCTGAGCCGCCGTGTTCAGCACGATCAAGGTTTCAGGCGTGATGAAAAGCTGCGTCATCGGCGCATCGGAAATCTTCGGCTGCTTGTCTATTTCCCGCATCGCCTGAAACTTCAGGCTCTCCTGATCTGTTCCGAGTTTTTTTATGATGATCGGGACGATCGAACCCTCTTGGGAAATCAAAGCATAAAAAAGGTGGGAGGCATCCACCTGCGCCTGATTTTTAGCAATCGCTATTTCCTGCGCGATGCGAAGCGCCTCCTGACTCTTGTCGGTGAATTTATTCAGATCCATAAGGTTATTTCGCTTCCCCCAAAGTGACTTTTACGTTTTTTTCTTCTCCTCTATGCCAGATCTTGAGAGTGACCGTATCGCCTATCTTATATTTGGAGATAAGATCGGCAAGATTGTTAGCCTGGTCTATTTTTGCATTTTCCACTTCCAAAATAATGTCGTTCTCGCTTATGCCCGCCCGATCAGCCGGAGAGCCGGGAATGACCGCGAAATCCGTCATTTTTTGGCCGCGCAAGACCAGCGCGCCATGCGCGTACGGCAGATTGTTTTCCTTTTGGATGGAATTGTCGATCGGAATATATCTCACGCCCAAATAGGGGAGTGATATTTTTCCGGTAGACTTGACCTGATCGACCGCTTTTTTCAGCTGGTTGGAAGGGATCGCGAATCCTATATTTTGCGCGCCCTGCGCCATCGCCACATTCACCCCGATCACGTCGCCGTTAATATCGAGAAGCGGACCTCCTGAATTTCCGGGATTGATCGCGGCATCGGTCTGGATGATGTTCCTGAGCTGTTCCGATCCGCCGGATCCTCCGGCCACCACGTTTCTTTGCAGGCCTGAAATGATGCCCTTGCTCACGGTATTGGAAAATTCTCCCAATGAATTTCCGATCGCGATCGCGGTCTGGCCGATTTTTAATGCGTCAGAATCTCCCAGATTCAAGGTTGAAAAATTATTTCCCTCGATCTTCACGATGGCGATGTCATTGATCGGATCCTTGGCCATTACTCTGGCATTGAATTCTTTTCCCTCATTGGTGATGACGACATATTCGGCGGAAGTATCATCCACCACGTGTTTGTTCGTCACAATCATTCCGTCGGAAGATACGAAAAACCCCGTTCCGCCTCCCACCTGCCGCGATTCATCTTCGCCGCCGAACGGCAATCCGAAAAAACCGGGAAAATCGAAGGGCTGGAGCGAGTCCTGCCCGCCGGGAATATTTTTGATGATTGCGATGCTGACAACCGATGGAGAAGTTTTTTCAACCACGTCGATCACTGCCGAATCCTCTTCCACGACCCTTTGCCTGATTATATCTTTGGCTTTGGGCAGATTGGAAATATCCTCATAGAGGCCGGGGTAAATTTTTTGTGAAATGCCTCCAGCCATAAAACCAAAAATGGCTCCAAATATCGAGGAAAGGATCATTACGCCGACTAGCACAAAGACAGGCAATCTCTTGTATGGCCTTCTCGGCCGGATAGAACCATCAGCTTCAGCGGCATTGTCATTATCAATTATGATTTCTTCTTTTTCCATAGGCGTAGATTTGATATAAAAAAAGGACCTGCGACAATACTCTTCCTGCTTACATTACTACTCCGCGCCGTCAAGCGTAAAAAAGTAAAGTATTCAGAGAGTAGTATTGCGGCAAGCCCATCAGTCATTCGAATAGATTTTGAGCCTATTCTCATTACAAACCGATTCTTTTGTTTATTCCAATGAAATAGCGCCTACTGGGCAGCTATCTACGGATTCTTGACAATCGCAATCGTCGCAAGATTCTGAAATTACGTGCGATTTTCCGTCTTCTATCTTGAATACGGACGGACACAATGATTCGCATGTTCCGCATCCGATGCATAAGTCCTGGTTCACTACTGGTTTTGTCATATTATTTGATTAAATTATTATTTTGCCGTCAGAACAACACCGAGGGATCGTTAGGTGAATTTTCTTCCAGATTTTCTTCAAATTTTTTCAGATCTTCGGAAGTAAATTCGACCAAGCCTTTTTCCCTGTTCCAGCGCATGTCTTTGAGCAGTACGTATATTTTAATATTTTTTTCCTGTTCGAGCAACCAGTCGCTGAAGCTCTGCGTCCGGACGAATATTTGGCTTATTTTTATCTTTTGTGCGCCCCCATCCGTTTTTTTATCGTCAATTTTGATTATATGGTAACCTAGGGAACTTTCTATGATTTCACTCGTAGCTCCTTTTTCGAGCGCGGCGGCCGAAATAGCGATTTCCGGAAGCATCTGATCAAAGCTGAACCATCCGACCTCTCCTCCATCCTTGGCGCTCTCGCCTTCAGAATATTTTTTTGCCGTTTCAGAAAAAAGATTTTTTCCGGCAAGCTCCGCCTCAGCCTCTTTTATTTTGGCCTCGGCCCTTTCACGGCCCAAGTCATTTTTCTTTACTTTTTCAGCCAGCCGCTGTTTGTATATGTCCGGCTTGACGATTTTTTCTTCGAAATCCTTGATTGTCCAGCCGTATAATTTTTGCAGATTGTTTGCCAGTTCCTCCTCTTCTCCAAACTGGAAAACTCTTTCACTGACTTCCCGCTCGACTGATTCCGGGGACAAGACAATTCCTTTTTGATTTGCCAATATCTCAATTATCCTATTTTCGATCAATTTGGTCAGAAGATTTTTTTCTTTTATCTTGAGGCGCTTCTGTCCGTCCGGAGTGTCGAAATCAACTTCCAAGCCAAGACTTTCAAAATCTTGATTTTCATAGAACCGCTTGACCGCTTTCAAATTATATTGCAGATTTTTTATCGAGATGAAATTCACTCCGTCGATAGCCGCGGCCGGATATGGAAATATCCGCGATGCTTTTTGCGCAAGCTGATTATCCGCCCCGGTCCCATAGATCAATCCTCCGGCCAATACGAAACTGCCTATGACGAACACGGCTATTCCGGAAAGCGCGGTTGATATCTTCACCTTTTCTTTATCGCTCATATTATCAGGATCGCGTTCGCGATCATTTAAAGAAATAATTCCGCCATTTTTCATAATTCGGCACTTCCGATCCGATGGCTAAAATCGGCCGGGCTTCCTCCTCTTCCGCAATTTCTCGGACGATAGTCGGACGGATGATGACCACTTCTTCGTCCGGGCTTTGGAGATTCAGCTTGTCTTTCGCCTCGCGTTCCTTGTAGTCCCGGCTCTCCAAATAAGCGATTCTTTCCTGCGTCAAAACATTATCCTGGGAGATCTTTTTTGCTTCATTTTGGAGCTTCTCAATCTCATTTTGAATCTGCTTCTTGCGATAGACTTCCTTGTAAATCTCATAGGAAATGAACAGCAACGCGACAATGCCAAAAAACAAGACCGCTTTCACGAAAAAAGATTTTTCTTTTTGGCCTTCTTTTCTCATATCAGCTCACCATTAAAAGCGGCGCGATCGTAAAAGCAATCATGGCAACTACGGCCAAAATCGAAATAACGATCCAAATGGCTTTAATTTTTCTTCGACTTTTATTCGTATGCATGGGGATATTATAACAGATTTTTGAAGGAAACAAAAGAGAGAGCCGGCCGGCCCTCTTTGATGTTTGGCAATATTGAAAATGCCTATTTCTTCAGCACATTCAAGAAGGCCTCCGACGGTATCGAAACTTTTCCGATGTTTTTCATCTTCTTCTTTCCCTTCTTCTGTTTTTCCAAAAGCTTCCTTTTTCTTGTAATGTCGCCTCCGTACAGTCCGCTGGTCACATCTTTCCGGAAAGCTTTGATAGTCTCCCTCGCAATCACTTTGGCGCCGATCGTGGCCTGGATCGCAATTTGAAAATTTTGCTTCGGGATCGAGTCTTTCAATTTTTCCACCGTCCGCTTCCCTTCCGCGAAAGCATTCTCTTTCGGGACGATCCGGGAAAAAGCGTCAACTTTTTCGTTAGCCACCATGATGTCCAGTTTGACCAGATCGTACGGACGATATCCGATCACCTCATAATTCATGGAAGCATATCCGGAAGAGGCGCTTTTCAGATCATCGTGCATATTTGTGATCACGTCAGTCAAGGGACAATTAAAACTCAAAACCATCCGTTCCGCGTCGATATATTCCGTGTTCAAATATTCCGCGCGGGTGTTCCTCATGACCTCCATTATGTTTCCCAGATAACTGCTCGGAGAAATGATGTCTAATTTTACGAAAGGTTCATAGATCCTCTCGATCATCGAAGGATCCGGCATTTCAGTGGCAGAGTAAACTTTTACCCTGTTAAATTCCTGCGGAGCAGGACCGCCTTCAACGGATTTAACGGGGTGAAGTTTTTCATCCGTTTCGGATTTCCCTTTCATCTGGACTTCATACACGACGCTCGGGGTCGTGATGGTCGGACTAATTTCAAATTCCCTTTCGAGGCGCGATTGGATGATTTCAAGATGAAGCATGCCCAAGAATCCACAGCGGAATCCACGCCCTAAAGCTAGATTGCTTTCCGGTTCAAAAGCAAAAGCAGCATCATTCAATTTCAACTTATCCAGTGCGTCGCGCATAAAATTATAATCATCGCCCTCGATCGGATAAAATGAAGCATAGACCATCGGAATAACTTTCTTGTATCCAGGCAAAGCTTGGACCTCACTCACTCTGCCAACCTGCCTGTCAGTCGCCAGCATTTTTGAATCAGTGATCGTATCTCCAACCTGGCAATGCTCGACACTCTTGAATCCGGTCGCGATATAACCGATGTCTCCCGCTACCAATTTTTCAGTAGTCTGAAGATCCGGTTTGAAAAATCCGACTTCTACCACGTCGCTTTCAGCCCCGACTGCCATCATAGTTATATTGTCGCCTCGCTTTACTTCTCCATCCACGACTCTGACATAAGCTACAACGCCTTTATATGTGTCATATTTGGAATCGAAAATCAAAGCGCGCAAAGGCTTGTCAAAATTTCCT
>DQBY01000017.1 GCA_003534085.1 Candidatus Moraniibacteriota bacterium
CCTGTGTCGCTAGCGAAGCATTGCGGGCAGGCTCGCCTGCGAAGCCTGAAATGCGCGGCCGGGTTAAGTCCCGTAATCCAGAATTATTCTGGGAAGCGCATGATCCGCTCCAGGCGAGCTGGTCTAATTTATAATAAAATAATATGAGTTTGACTTTTGAAGGCGGTGAATATTCTGAAAAAGATCTTTTTGGAGAGGTTAGGGAGGCGGCTACGAGGGAGCGAGTTTCGAGCATCGTGCAATATCGCGATCTTATCGATGAAATTGTCGAGGAAAAACGGATCTATGGATTTTTCAGCGATCATGAAGACATCGAGCAGATCAAAGGTGATCTGGAAGCTCGTTGGTCCGAAATTGAAAAGGATCTTGCGAGGAGCGAAGAGGTCAATATCCCTTAAATTTGGCCGGAACAGGGGCGTGTTGTCAGCCGGTTTTTTTTGTTGTAGACTGAAATAGTTATGTCATCAAAACGTAAACTTTTAAATAAAATCATCTTGATCGCGGTCCTGGCTCTGGCAGTCGGGCTGATTTCATATCCGAAAGCGGTTTCAAAAATTCCGCCGGTTTATAATTTTCTGAATAAATTTCAAATAAGCCTCGGATTGGATCTGCAGGGAGGAATCCATCTGGAATATGAAGCGGATCTCCGGCAAGTTGAAAGTTCGCAGATCGATGATGCCATGCAAGCCGTCCAAGACGTGATCGAAAGAAGGGTAAACGCATTCGGCGTGGCTGAGCCTACGATCTATACGACCAAGTCCGGAACGGAGAGAAGATTGATCGTGGAGCTGGCCGGAGTCAAAGACATCAATGAGGCGAAGAATCTGATCAAAGAAACTCCATTTTTGGAATTCAAAGAAGAAGGACCCGAAGACGAATCGCAAAAGATCCCGCAGGAATTTTTGGACAAGATGAATGCCGATGCCAAGATAAAGGCGCAGGATATTTTGAAAAAGGCGCTGGCGGGAGAAGATTTTGCCAAGTTGGCCGAGGAAAATAGCGAAGATCCGGGGAGCAAGGAAAATGGCGGTGAATACGATTTTTTCCCGAAAGGAAGTTTCGTTCCGGAATACGAAGAAGTCATCTTTGAAAAAGATCTGAAAGACGGGGAGATATATAAGGAATTGGCGGAAACTCAGTTCGGCTGGCACATCATCAAAAAAATAGAAATTCGCGGAGAAGGAGAGGAGCAAGAATTCAAGAGCGCCCATATTTTAATTTCAAAAAAGACGCAGCCTGTTTCGGAGGAAATCAATTGGGTTCCGACGGGACTCACCGGAAAAAACCTGAAAGACGCTTATGTTGATTTTCAGAGCCAGGGAATTTCCACCCCGAAAGTCGTTTTGGTTTTTGATGATGAAGGGAAAAAACTTTTCGCGGAAATTACAAAAAGGAACATAGGCAAGAGAGTGGCGATCCTTCTGGATGGAGAGATCATAACAGCTCCGACGGTGAATTCCGAGATTCCGAACGGAACGGCGGAAGTTACCGGAAATTATACCATTGACGAGGCGAATAATCTGGTCAGAAAATTGAAGGAGGGCGCGCTTCCTGTGCCAATAATTTTGGTGAGCCAGCAGAGCATCGAAGCATCACTCGGACAAATTTCATTTGAAAAAAGCGTAAAAGCCGGAGCAATCGGTTTGGCCGTCGTAATTATTTTTCTGCTTGTTTACTATCGCTTTTTGGGATTCATAGCTTCAATTACTCTACTGCTTTATACCGGAATAATGATCGCTTTTTTGAAACTGAATCCATTAGGCATCACTTTGACGCTCCCCGGAATTGCCGGAATAATCATCTCAATCGGCATGGCGGTGGATGCTAACATTTTGATTTTTGAACGGACAAAAGAAGAAATCAGAAGAGGGAGAACCGTCCTGAATGCGATCGAAGAAGGGTTCAAAAGGGCGTGGACTTCGATCCGGGACGGCAATGTTTCTTCAATCATAACGGCGGTCATCTTGTATGCGTTCAGCGCCGGATTTGTGCGCGGATTCGCGGTCACATTGCTTTGGGGCGTCATATTCTCGATGCTCACGGCAATCGTCATCACGCGCACATTGATCAGGTTTATGGTTGGCGAGTGGATAGAAAAAAGAATGTGGATGATAGGAGTAAAGGTTAAAAAATAATTATAATTTTTGTGAACCTGCCCAGGCAGGGAAAGTCTATTTTTTAAATTTTTTAAACATTCAGAAATTGAAGATTATTTAAAAATTCAAAATTCAAAATTAAAAATTCCGATGTATAATATAATCCAGAAAACTAAATACGCCTATGCCTTTTCAATCATTTTGACCGTGCTTTGCATCGCAAGCTTGATAAAATGGCAGTTGAATTTCGGAATTGAGTTCACGGGAGGAACTCTGATGGAAATCCAATTTTCAGAAAATGTTCCGGTCAATCAGGATATTGAGAATGATCTGAAAGATTTGAATTTGAAAAGTCTCACTCTCCAGCCGACTGAAAACAACTCCGTCTTGATCAGATACGCCTCAGAAGATGACGCGGTGAACGAGGGCGTTTTGAAAACGCTGGAGGAAAAATATCCGGAGTCGAAACAACTCAGGGTGGATTTCATAAATTCTTCGATATCCAAAGAGTTGAAAAGAAACGCTCTCTGGGCGATTTTTGCCGCGGTTGCGGCCATCATGGCGTACATTGCCTGGGCTTTCCGCAAGGTTTCCCGCCCGGTCGAATCCTGGAAATATGGCGCCGGAGCGGTCATCGCATTGGCCCATGATGTTTTGATCACAGTCGGAGTATTTTCAGTCCTAGGGCATTTTCAGGGCGTTGAGGTAGGCGTTCCGTTCGTGGCGGCACTGCTCACAATCCTCGGTTTTTCGGTGCATGACACGATCGTGGTATACGACAGGACGCGGGAAAATCTTCTCCGCAGTTCGAGCAAGGAACAATTTCCGGACATCGTAAACCGAAGTTTGAACGAAACCCTGGTGCGCTCCATCAACACCACGTTGACCGTGATGATTACTCTTTTTGCGATATACTTTTTCGGAGGGGAGTCCATCAAAGATTTTTCATTGGCGCTTCTGATCGGAATCGGATTTGGAACTTATTCCTCAATTTTCATCGCCTCGGCGCTCATGGTGACGATTTATAAATATCAATCGCGTAACGCGTAACTCGTATCGCATATCGATTTACGATGCGCGATTCACGATACACGAATATATGTGGAATCCATTCAATAAAAAATCAAATACTAACAATGATGCCGGAGATACTCAAAAAATGGGAATGCTCCAGCGCTTGGCCATGAAGAAGTTAATGAACATGAGTCCGCAAGAAAGAGAAAAAATCACTCAGGATATGCTGAAGCCGGAAAATAAGGGAAAGCTTCTTTCAGCCATGGAGATGATGAAAAAGACCGGAATGATCAGCGACGATCAGGTCGAGGAGGCAAAGAAGAAATTGGGATTATAAAAAATATTGAAATCCAAGCAAAAAAATCAAGGACTTGAGGTCCGAGGAGCCCGGACTCTTTAATGCGCATCATGTTTAAAAAGGCTGCTGATTTATCAGCAGCCTTTTTTATTTTTATACATGTCAATGTCAGCAGCCTGGATTATTTCCTCGAGAGTTTCTCGACCTAATTTTCCGATTGCTGAGCCGACACTGGCAGAAAAATATATGTTTGATTTGGGCATTCTTACCCAGGCTAAAAAAGATTTTGCCATCGCAATATATTCCTCTGTCTGTTTTTTGTCGCGTGCGAGCCACACAACAATAAACTCATCGCTGTGGCCACCAAGCCTGATTATTGAATCAGCCTTTCTTTGAAAGAGCCCTCTAAGAACTTCAACAAACTCTTTCAAAATAAGATCTCCGCCTCTGTGTCCGTATTCACGATTGATGATTTTAAAATTATCAACATCGACATAGAGGACAGCGATCAGGTCATTTTGACCCTCTTTGATTTTTTTGGGAAGCTTTTCCAGTTTGGCGGACAGTTCTTTAAGAGCATATCCATTTCCTACTTCCGTCAAGGGATCTACGCATGCTCTTTCATATAATTCCTTTTTTTCCCTCCTTAATCGCTCGATTGTTTTTCGGCTGCTTTTTAATAATCTTCTATACTTCTCCATTTCCAACATTGATCCCTCCTGTTTTGAAATAGGATAAAGATATGGCGTCAATGTAGCAAGTAATTTTAATTTATGCAAGGAGGCGAGGCTCTTAATACTTTTAACGCACGCAATTATCTTACTCACTGATTACTGACCCTATTTTATTCTGATGCTTTATTTTTGTCAGGAATAATAAAACCAAACATTCGAGTATGCTTTAAAACAAAAAAGGCTGGCGGATTTATCCGTCAGCCTTTGTATTTTTTCTTGTTGCCGAGCAAGTTTTTGTCGGCAAGTTCGAATATTTTTTTATCGACCTTATCTTCTTTGCTTGAGCGGCAGGAGAAACCAAGGCTTGCAGAAATTGGTATAACTGCCTTATTGTAAACAAAACTTAGATCCTCGAGACTTTTTATGATCCGCGCAAATATTTTATCCGCCTGTTTTTCGCTATCTGTCGTCCAAAGGATGATGAATTCGTCCCCTCCGTATCTGACCATTAGGTCTTCCATCCGGATTGTCTTTTTGAGGCGTGATGCGATAAGCACAAGAGCATTATCGCCTGCGTCATGACCATGCGTATCATTGATTTCCTTGAAATAATCAAGGTCGATCATGCAGCAAGAAATAAATTGGCCACTTCTTTTTGATTTAGAGATCATTCTTGGCAGCTCTTCGTTCATAAAGCGCCTGTTGTAAACTCCTGTCAATTGGTCAGTGATGGAATTTTCCAGGACCGCCATATGCTCTCGTGCAATTTTTAACAGCAGACCGAAAAATAACGAGAAAAAGGAGAATCCGATGAAAGACCGGACAAAAATTATCATATGCTCAGGCGCTAACGAGCTAAGGAATTTTTGGAAATTATGGCCTATTATTCCAAAAATTAAATAGCCAAGAACAGCGGAAAGGAAGAGTGAGATCAAACAACGAGAAAAGGCGCTTTTTTCCAATATCATTTTTGTGAAATCTTGCATTTAAGACCCTCCGTTTTGGTTTATTTGTAAAGAGAACAATAAGTAATTATAGACGAAAATCTCAGTTTGTCAACAAGATTTGCAAAAAAGCTTTTTGGCTGGTAGTATGGAATTATTATGAGCAAAGAACAAGAACAAGAAATAGATGAAATTTTGACCCGCGGGGTTGAAAAGATCTACCCTTCAAAAGAGGAACTGAAAAAATCTTTGATGTCGGGCAAGAAAATAAGGCTTTATTGCGGCTACGATCCGACGGCTAAGTCTCTTCATATCGGGAATGCCATTTCCATCAACAAGCTCGGTCAATTCCAAAAACTCGGGCACGAGGTCATTTTTCTTATCGGTGATTTTACCGGAATGATCGGGGATCCGACCGACAAAAGCGCAACTCGCAATAAATTGACGAGAGAAGATACTTTGCGAAATAGCGAAAATTACAAAAAGCAGGCCTCCGGATATTTGAAGTTTGATGGAGAAAATCCGGCGATTGTCAGATACAACAGCGAATGGAGCGATAAGCTGACTTTCAAGGATTTGATCGGATTGTCTTCCAATTTTACGGTGCAGCAGATGCTCGAAAGGGATATGTTTGAAAAGAGGATCAAAGAGGAAAAACCGGTTTATCTCCATGAGTTTCTATATCCGCTGGCTCAAGGATACGACAGTGTGGCCATGGATGTGGATCTGGAAATCGGAGGAAACGATCAAATGTTCAATATGCTCGCGGGAAGAGATCTGATGAAAGCCATAAAAGGCAAAGAAAAGTTTGTCTTGACTATGAAAATTTTGGCGNNGGGCGGACGAGAATGGCAAAAAAATGGGCAAGACGGAAGGGAATGTCGTCAATCTGGATGAATCGCCGGAAAACATGTTTGGACAAGTCATGGCTTGGTCTGACGGCTTGATCGCTCCGGGATTCGAGCTTTGCACGAATCTGCCTATGGGCGAAGTGATTAAGATCAAAGAGGACTTGAAAGATCCTGAAAATAATCCGCGCGATTTCAAATTGCGATTGGCTTTCGAA
>DQBY01000030.1 GCA_003534085.1 Candidatus Moraniibacteriota bacterium
ATGAAAGGATTTCCGATCAGGATGAAAAGAGAAAGGATGATTCCGGGAACGATGATTTCTCCGAAATTGGCCAGCCCCATCTCGCTTCCCAAAATGATGAAAAAGAGGACGATGAAAAAATCGCGCAGCGGCTTGATTCGGCTGACTATTCCGGGCTGATACCGCGAAGATCCGAGAGTCAATCCGGCGATGACCGCGCCGATCTCGATGGAAAAGCCGGCAACTTTTACCAGACTGGCTATCCCGAAACACCAAGCAATCGTAAAAATAAAAAGGAATTCTCCGTGGGCGGCGATCTTATCTAAAATGCGCGGCAGGACATAATTTGATACTAAGAATAAGGCGATTATTATGCCGACTCCTTTTAGCAGGAAAAGGATGATTGATGAATAAATGTCATTTCCGGCGTTGAAGGTTCCAAAGATGATCAAGACCAAAATGGCGATGATGTCTTGGATGAGCATCAGACCGATCGTGTATTTGCCGTAAGTTTTTTCCGTGGCGCGCTTATCGTTCAGAAGCTTGACTATGATTATTGTGCTGGAAAAAGTTATGGCCAAGGCGAGATATAGCGCGGATGTGGCAGGGAAGTCTATCAGGAACAGGATCAGGGTGCCTACTATGAACGTAAACAAAACCTGTCCGATTCCGGTTATGGCGGAAACCTTTCCGATTTTTTTAAGATGGTTGAAGTTCAGATTCAATCCCAGAACAAAGAGCAGAAGCACGATTCCGAATTGGGCGAAAGCGTCAAACATCTCGGAATCTCCATTGAGCAGATTCAGGAAAAGCGGACCGCTGACGATTCCGGCAACGATGTACGCCACTATCAGGGGTTGGCGCATCCATTTGACGACAAAGGCTATTGAGACAGTGATGCCGAGAAGAGCGCTGATTTGGAGGAATATGTTATGTTCCATCTTTTTGTTTGATTTTATTTTTTGTTTTTCTATTATAGCACATTGCCCGCTTTTTTTATCCGGCAAGCGGTGGATCCGGCAGTTGCCTTTTGTCCGGCTAACGGTTATAATTAAACTTATGCAAAATGAAATTACAACTTTAATCATGAGCGCGTTGCCGGTGATCGAGCTCAGAGGCGCCATACCGGTTGCGATGCTCGGTTTTAAATTTTCAGCGTCGAAGGCTTTCCTTATCGCGGTAATAGGGAACTCGCTTCCTGTCATTCCGGCCTTTTTCTTTTTAAACAGGTTTTCGGACTATCTGATGCATCGGTGGTATCCGTATAACCGGCTGATGAATTGGCTCTTCGAAAGAGCCAGGAGAAAGCATCTGGATCATTTTCACCAGTGGAAATGGACCCAATTGGCGCTTTTCCTTTTTGTGGCCATCCCTTTGCCTATGACAGGTGCCTGGAGCGGGATCATTGCCGCTTATATCCTCGGAATTCCTTTTTGGAGATCGATCGGCACTATCTTTTTAGGCATAATGACGGCCGGGGTGATTGTCACGGCGCTTACTTCACTCGGTTTTTTAGCCGTGAGGTCTTTTTTCTAAAAATTTAATAAATCGCGAAGATCTCCTACATGCAACTTGTATTCATGCAGGAGTTTTATTATTCCGGACAGAAGGATAAAAAAAGCGAAGAAATTCTGATTTTTTATTTCGGGCAAAAAACGAAATTTTCGGGCAATAAAAATCAGGAAGAAAAATCCCTCGAAAATGTTCGGCGCGAAAAAAAGAAAGCTCCGGATGCCGGTAATTTCAAAGGCGGCAACCCCGATCAGGCGCCAGCTAAAGAGGAGAGTAGCCGTGCCTGTGATAAGCTTGTCTCTCAGTTTGCGCAGAGCGACAAATCCTATTCCGAGATAAAAAGTATCCAAGATCTTATCCATCTTCTGGTACTCGTCAGAATGTATCTCATCCCATCCGAATTTTTCTAAAATCCCAAAATCAAAAAAATCAGCTAAGGCTGAAAGAAAACCTCCCAAAAGAGGCCAGCGGAAAATGGTCAGTGGCAGCAATATTCTTAGCGCTATGACAATAATGATCCCCATGCAAGAAGTTTTAAGAGTCCGGAATAGTACATTTTCAAGGGCTTTTTTATTTTTTAAAAATTTTATCCTGGAGAATTTGTAATAACAGTATGCTAATTTTTAGGTAAATTTTATGGAAAAAATGCTTTTAAAAATTTTGGAAAATGACCATGAGATGGTCAAGGATCTTTTTTTAAGATTCAACCAGATAAGCGACAATGAAGAAAAAAATCGCGTGGCCAAAAAGACTTTTAAAAATCTGGAAATCCATGGAAAGGTGGAAGAGGAGCTGGTGTATCCGATCATCCGTAATTTTTCCGAAAAGGGAAAAGAAATGATCGAGCACGGGATCGAAGAACATCGCAAGATCATGGAACTTATCAAGCAGACAAAAGGCCTGGGAATCGCTTCGGTCGATTTTTCTCCGAAATTCCAGGAACTGGCTCAAGCCGTGATTCATCATGTGACAGAGGAGGAAAATACAGTATTTCCCTTTGCGGAAAAAAATTTGGGGAATAAATTGAGCGTCGGGTTGGGCGCCAAGATGCTTAAGATGAAAGCGGGAGAGAAAATAGCCAGGCCCAAACTGGAATAAACATGCCATCGAAGAGCAAATAAAAAAAACCCACGAGGGTTTTTTTTATCCGGTCTTTTTATACGACCGGCCGGCCTTGGATCAGTCTGACAATGAGGACAATCACAGCCGCGACCAACAGGATGTGGATCAAACCTCCAAAAGTGTAGGAAGTTAAAAGTCCAATCAACCAAAGAACCAGCAGGATTACGAATATTGTCCAAAGCATATGTTTTGGTGCGCGTTTGCGCTTTAATTATTGGATACCTGTATTACAAGCCCTTCTTAAAAATTATTGCATCATTGGCGGAAATGTCCTGTATTAACAGTATGCCTCTAAAAAAGAAAATTTACGCGGGGACATCCGGTTGGGTGTATAAGGATTGGGGAGAGAGGTTTTATCCAAAAAACCTAAATGAAGATCATCTGACTTATTTTTCCAAAGAATTCAAAACGGTGGAGATCAATTCTTCTTTTTATCATCTTCCGACAGTCAGGACTTTTGGTATTTGGAAAAATAATTCATCCAAGAATTTCATTTTCTCGGTCAAAATAAATCAGTACATCACGCATCGCAAGCGTTTGATCCTGGATGAAGGAAGTAAGCGTTATCTCAGGATTTTTTTGAAAAATGCGCAGAAGCTAGAAAGGAAACTGGCAGTGATTTTGATCCAGCTCCCGCCGAATTTCAAAAAAAATACAGAACGTCTGGAAAGTTTTTTTGAATTTTACCGCCGCCAGATCGACAAGTTGAAATATAGGCCGCTCACGGCGATAGAATTCAGGCATGAGTCTTGGTTTAATGACGAGGCGTATAAAATTTTGGAAAAATATAAAATTGCGCTAGTTATATCAAGCGCGCCTGAGTATCGCAGAGAAGTATTCACTACAGATTTTGTTTATATCCGGATGCACGGGTCCGAAAAACATTATGCCAAGTATTTAAATAAGGATCTGGAGAAGTTAAAAAACGAAATTGGAAATTATCCCAAAAATATTAAAAAAATATTTGTGTATTTCAATAACGACTACAGTGCCTATGCGATTGAAAATGCGAGGTATCTGAAAGCGTTATTTGAACATAAATAAATCCGGAATTTGTATTAATAATGGAATAAAAATTGTCATTCCGAGCGGAACGTAGTGAAGTCGAGGAATCTACACGTCGAAAAAGCACAAGGTCATGTGATATTCTTTGGTGTATATCCCTCGGCTTCGTCCGTGGCGGACTTCGCTCGGGATGACATTAAAAAATGCTATGCGCGCAATCTGGCAAGGCTCGATCAGCTTCGGGCTTATCAATATTCCGGTCCGGCTGTATTCCGCCACAAAAGAGCGGAAGCTTTCTTTCAATTATCTCCGGAAAGAAGATCTGTGTCCCATAAAGTATGTAAAAGTGTGCCGGAACAGCGGGGAAGAGGTGCCGTACGACGACATAGTCAAGGGGTATGAATACAAAAAAGGGGATTGGGTGGTTTTAAGCGATGAGGATTTCAAAAAGGCCGATGTAAAAAAGACGAACACGATCGAAGTTTTCCAATTTGCCTCTGAAAAAGAAATCGACCCGAGCCTGTATGAAAAATTTTACTATCTGGAGCCGGTGAAGGAGGCGCGCAAGGCCTATGTTCTTTTGCGGGAGGCTTTGAAAAAATCAAAAAAAGTCGGGATTGCTAAATTTGTACTTCGCACCAAAGAAAAATTGGCGGTCGTCCGCCCGATGGATAATCTGATAATTTTGGATGCTATCAGATTCGCTGACGAAATCCGAGAGCCCGAAGAGCTGAATATTCCAGGCAAAGAAAAGATTGAAAATAAAGACATAGAAATCGCGGTCAAGCTGATCGACCAATTGACGGAAGTTTTCAAATTGGAAAAATATCACGACACGTACACGGAAGAATTGGAAAGAGTGATCTCCGAAAAATCCAAAGGCAAAGTGCCGGAAGCAAAAGGTGAAATTCCCGTTCCGGTCACGGAGATGGAGGATATCATGGCCAAACTTCGCGAAAGCTTGGCCCAGCACGCGAAGAAAGAAAAAGTAAAAGTCAGAAGATGAATTTTCTAATCTGCCAATTCTTTGCATATGCTGGAATTTGGCAGACGGGGATTATTTTTTGTATGTTAGTATTCATTCTTCTTATAAATCCTTTATTTTAGCCAAAAACAGGCACTTTCGTTTGACAGAACGCCTGTTTAGGTGTATACTTATATATTCTGACCAGGAAAGTTCTTTGAATCTAAAGTTGCGAGTTTCATAGCAGTTTTTAGGGAATTTCAATTCTTTGAAACCTGCTATGAAGCGGGATATCCTAATTTAGGAGGCTGACCATGAAAGATGTGCTCGGCTCAGTAGTGCGGAAGCTCGTAGAATTGCCCGAAGATAAATTAGGCAAAGTCTATGACCTTCTTGAAAAAGAAGCAAAATTATTCGGCGATGGCGAGTGGGGAGATGAATTTAAAAAATTCCTCCGCAGAGAAAAGTGTTGGACCCATTCATTATTGGAATCCATAGGCGATGTAAAAATATCGGCAACATTAGACCTTACTGTGCGCGACCATGTTGTAAATATCAGAGAAAAGCGCAATCTGTACACGGGGGATAATTTCGAAAAATGGTTTTTTGGAAAGAAAATAAAACCTATTTCGGAATTTGTTCAGTATTACAAACTACGCAAAGGCTCAGTTGACGATTCGATACTCGCCGAACTTGGTGGTGAAGCCAAAGCCGAAACATCCTTGGGTGAATTGTTCGCACTCATGGAGATGCAGGTCAATGGTGAAAATGGAGCATTGCTTACAAACGGATATGCAAACATTTTCTATATTAAGGATGTCGACGGCGTGCTTCGCGCGGTCAACTGCCTCTGGAATGGTGACGGCTGGAATCTGAGTGCCTACGAGGTTGACTACCCGGATGAGTGGAGTGCGGGCAGTCAGGTGTTCTCCCGCAATTCTGAGACCTTTGTATCTTCAGAAACTCAGAGCTAAGATTCTTTGGCTCTTTGAGACTTTGACCCTTTGGAAAAAATTTTTTCTAAAATTCCAGAGGGTCATTTTTTTGCATATGAAAGGATTTGACAGGTATCTATTTTGATAATCAAATTAGATATGAATTTGGCTTTATAGCTTAAAAACTTTCTTCAATTTTTCTTCATGCAGCAATTTTTCGACCGTGAGGATCTCGATGTGTTTTTGGACGCTGAACAGTTCGGCGATGAAGAGAATTTCGTCTTCACATTCATAAGGATAAACCCAAGTGCTTTTTTGCATCTGATAAAATCCAAGTTTTTTAATTTTGTGCCGCAAAGCTTCGCGTGCCTGGTTGTAAATTTTAGGCTTGGTCGGAATATCAAAAATCAAAACCCGCCATTTCCCGTCCCATATTGCGGGCTCTTTTATTTTCAACGCTTCAAAACAGAATTCCCTTATTCTTTTTTGGCCTTTGTTTGTGAGTTGGACTTTGAAAGAGTCGCCTCCTTCTTGGATAATTTCGATCAATTTTCTGCTTTTCAGAGTATAGATCGCGGTTTCAATTTTTTTCTTTGAATAATACTTGGATCTATTAAACTTTTTGGTCGCTTTC
>DQBY01000059.1 GCA_003534085.1 Candidatus Moraniibacteriota bacterium
GATGATCTTGAATATCTGATTCGCTTGCTCGACCGTATCGGAAAGCGACGAAACCAGCAAGCCTTGATCCAAAATATTGTCCCTGACGGCTTCCATTTTTTGCTGCGACTCGCATTTTATTTTGACCTGCCCGAACTTATCTATTTTCAAATCTTCCAAGGCGATGGAATTGACGTAAACGACATTATCCTCCCCGGTGATAACTCCCTTGATCTTGAACTTTTTTTCAAAATCGATCCTTTCCAGGGCCTGATTTTCCGAATCATTTCCTCCCTCGATTTTTTTCGAAAGGAAAAAAGTGAATGATATGTCCGAACCTATCAGCTCGTCGGCTTCAGATTTTCCAAAAACTTGGGCGACTGAGGAGTTTATGATAATTCCATCCGGCTCTTCATCTTTCAGCGTTTCTCCTTCCGTTATCCGGATACCTCCCAGCCTCAAAAAAGACGGCCTCACTCCAATCGTCACCAGATCCGCCGAGATATCGGAGATATGCCCCTGAGTGGTAAGTTGGAAAGCCGGACTGACATCTTCTACTCCCGGCATTTCCCTCATCTTGTTCAGCATTTCATTATTCAAAGTGACTACGCCTGATTTTGCCTCTGTAATATCCAGGGTCAGCAAAGATTCTGAAGTCGTAATTCTTTCCAACAATGTCTTTTGCAACCCGTAACCGAAAGATACCAAAAACAAAATCGCCCCGATACCGATGCTCATGCCCAAAACAGTCAAAAGAGTCCTGGAGGTTCTCGCTTTAAACATTCTGGTGGACAATTTGAACAGATCTACAAATTTCATAATGTTTCAGAATCTGAGCCGGAATAAATTGATTAGGTGGTGGTATTTTTTCATTTTTTAAATTCGCACGTTTGCGATTTAACCGGTAAATTTCAACAACATTATCATTTCTACTTCCTTGACTATCTTTTCAGCCGTATTTTTATACAATCCGACTCCGCCGATCGAAGCGGGGGCGTCCAGCCTCTCCTGAAGTCCGAAAATATCAATCTTGCTTTCCAAGCGCATCCTCAAGAAAGAGGCCAGCCTGGACTTCAAGTCATCGCTCAGGTTCAGCTTAAAATGCAGGGTGATGTAATCCGTAAAAAAAGCTAGAGACTCCTCCGATCTGAGGGCAAGTTTTTCAGACTGCATGAGCATTTCGGCAACTCTATGCGAAAATGTTTGCGTCCTCAATTTATTCCATCCGGCTCCGCCATCGGTAAAACTGCGATCCAGATCATCCTCGAAACTTTCAATATCGATGTTTTTAAACAAAAGATCTTTCAAAAAATTCTCCGCCGAAGCGACCTGCTCTTCAGTAAGCTGAGCAAGCAGGTGCGCCATCAATTGCTTGGCCTTGTACGGCACCAAGAGACTGTTGGCCTGCTGAGGAGAAAAATTCCTGAAGGTTCTCATGAGGAGTTTCAGTTCACTTGAAATCACTTCCGGTTCGCCGGCTATTTCTTCTTTCAAAGCCTCCTTCGGCCGCTTATCTTTATTGATCTCCTCGCTCACGATCCGGCCGTCTTTCATATGCAAAATACGGTCAGCATAAACAAGATGCTCGGGATTGTGGGTGACCATGATGATAGTTTTTTTGTCAACATCATTCAAGTCCTTGAGAATTTTCAAAACATTTTCCGCCGATTCGCTGTCCAAGTTTCCCACCGGTTCATCGGCCAGGATTATATTCGGATTATTTATCAAAGATCGTGCGATTGAAACTCTCTGCTGCTGCCCTCCGGAAAGCTGGCTCGGAAACTTATCCCCTTGTTCCCCCATCCCGAATCGCCGGAGCAATTTCATCCCGTCTTCTCTTCTTTCTTTCCGATTTTCTCCGCGAAAAACCTTCGGCAAACATACATTATCCAAAATGGTCAGAGAAGAAATCAGATAGAAGGCTTGAAAAACCATGCCGATCCCTTTTTGATGGAGCTCCACTATGTCAGGCTTTTTCATTTTGGCGATATCCTTGCCTTCAATCTTCACCTCTCCATAAGTCGGAAGCTGAAGTCCCGCAATCGAATAAAGCAGGGTTGACTTTCCGCAACCGGACGGCCCATACATTATTATGTACTCCTGGGGATATATCTTTACGCTTACATCAATAAGCGAGCGGACCTCGTTAGATTTCCCCTTGTTGTATATGACTTGTAAATTATTGACTTCGATTATCGGCTCTGCCATTTTTTGTTTTTACAAAGCAATTTTTTATTTTTTCATCCACTTAAAAGTGGATTTATTTTTTTTAGCTGAATGCATGCAAGCAACGCCAAAATAACTGGCGCAACCCACCTATTCTGATTAAAATTATAGCATGCTTTTTCTGGTCTGAAAACCGCTTCAGAATTTGAAAAAATAAAAAAAGAGGGAGCGCCCTCAAAAATATAACTATTCAAAAAAATCAATATTCTAATTTTTCCTACCCAAAAATAAAATATTTCTTCCATCGACAACTTTGCAAATTTCCGCTTTAAAACCAGCCTCGGAAAATATTGATTTCAATTCTCTTTTCGTAAAAGCATGATGAAAACGCTGGAAAATTTCTCCTTGGTTATTTTTGAAAGAAATATGACAATCATTCCAATCCAGATCGCTCCTGCCGATCAACTTATTGACCCAGTTTTTTAGAATATTTTTGATATATTTTTTCTGCCAGATATTCCAGACTGTCACAATGACATAACCGCCTGATTTCGTAATTCTATACAATTCCTGAGTCATCTTCTTGGAATGTTCTTTCGGAAAATGATGAAAAACAGCAATTGAATAGGCGGTATTGAAAAAAACATCTTCAAATGGTAGACTGTCTTGACTGGCTGATATTTTCTGAAAATTAAGGGCTTTGTCGGGATATTTGCTTTTAGCCTGATCAATAAGTCCCTGCGAAGCATCCACTCCTATATAATCAATGTTTTTGTCCGCAAACAATTCCACCAAGCGCCCGTTTCCGCAGCCAAAATCCAAAACCCTATCCCCTTCCTTGGCATAGTCCTTGATAAATTCCAATCCGCGCCAAAAAAACTTCCGGGTTTCCGAAAATTTTTGCGACATCCGATCATAACCTAATTCCGTATCTTTTAAGATTTTTTTTACTGATTCGCTATCCATAAAGCTAATTATAGCATAAATTTTATAATTTTTAATTTTGTAATTTTATAAATAAATCCAAAATTTTAATGTTTAAACATTAAGAAATTAACGAATTATTTAAAAATTAAAAATTGGAAATTAAAAATTCCGTGATAAAAGCTTACGACAATTTCATAAAATTAGCAACCAAAAAACTCCTGAAAGATTCGGAAGAATTTTTAGCTTTAAAAAAGGAAATTTCCGGCAAATTACAACTGCCCCTGCCTACCAACGCCGACCTACGCGAACATTACGAAAAAATGATTGCTGCCAAAAAAATCAAACGTAACATCAACTTTGAGCAAGTCATGCAAAGCCGGAAAATCCGCACCCAGTCCGGCGTGGCTGTCATTGCCGTCCTGACCAAAGCCTATCCCTGTCCTGGGAAATGCTTATATTGTCCGACCGAAAAAGATATGCCAAAAAGCTATTTATCCAACGAACCGGCTGTCATGCGCGCTATTTCCTCGCAATTTAATCCGTATAAACAGGTGCGAAACAGGCTGCGCTCTCTTGAGCTAAATGGCCACAAAACGGACAAAATAGAACTGATCGTTATGGGCGGAACTTTTTCCTATCTGCCAAAACCATACCAGTTGAAATTCATAACTGAATGTTTCAGGGCAGCTAACAA
>DQBY01000062.1 GCA_003534085.1 Candidatus Moraniibacteriota bacterium
ATAAAATAGCGAAAATAAAATCTCTCGGAACTTCAGGCGATCTGACCCGCGCCATCGAAGCGCCGATTGAGATGTGTTCCGACGAATGGATAGCGAAAGAGGAAAACAGAAGATGGTCCGACCTGGCTTCTTCGGCGGATGGAAAAATTTTGGCGGCAGTAGTGGATAATGGTGCGAGCGACGCATATACGGGCGATGATGGCTTTATCTATATTTTAACTGATGGGGGAGATAATTGGGAAGCGAAATTGGCTGATGTTCCAAGGAGATGGTATGACATCGATATGTCGGCAGACGGAACTTTTCTTATTGCAGTTGAAAACGGAGGCAATCCATGGGTATCAGAAGATTATGGTAATTCTTGGACAATGCGTGGTAACCCTGGTGCAGCGGGAACTAGGAATTGGTACGAAGTAGCTTATTTGAATGGAGACGGCAGGATTCTTTTGGCGGAATTTAATGGTGTTAACGGTAGAATCTGGAGTTCAGATAATAAAGGAGTTGATTGGACTCGGAGAACTGATACTAATCGAAAATGGGTTGATATAGCTGCTTCATCTGATGGTCAAAAATTGGTTGCAATTACATTCAATGATTTAACCGCAACTGATTCAGGGGGAATATTCACTTCAATTGATAGGGGTAATACTTGGCAAAGAAGAACTACTGATTCGAAAAAGTGGGACGACGTCGCTTCGTCACCAAATGGAACATATTTGGCAGCGGTCATAAAGGATGGAGGAATTTATGTATCAGATGATTCTGGCGTGAATTGGAATCCTACAAGCGCGCCAGATCGTGGTTGGGAAGACATCATTTCTATCGGCGAGGATGGGCAGACCTTGATGGCAAGCGTGAATGGAGGATCTATTTACACTTCAACCGATAGAGGAGTGACGTGGGAAGAGGAATCTGCGGGTTCCAGAAAGTGGTTCGATCTTGTTTCCTCCGCTGATGGAAAGCAGATAGTGGCAATTGATGAAGGCGGGAAGATATATATCAAGAAAATCTGCAATTAGCATCAGGCAAGCCGCAAAGTTTCCGAAGTTGAGCTTTTGCGGCTTTTTTTCCTCCGAAGGTTGAGTCTTCGGAGCTTCTTCGGGAAAATTTTGGGAGCTTAGCTCCCAAAGTGAACAAAATACAGAGAACCCGACTTTCGGGTTTTTTGTTTTTTCTGCGCAAGATTGTATAATGAAATCATGGATAAAAAACAGGCGAAAATCAGGGCGGAAAAACTGGCCAAGGAGATCAACAAGCTCCGCTATGAGTATCATGTTTTGGACAAGCCGGATGTGACGGACGAAGTTTATGATTCGCTGATGGCGGAATTGCGCGGATTGGAGGAGCAATTTCCGGAACTGAAAACGCCGGATTCGCCCACTCAACGGATCGGAGGAAAACCGCTGGATAAATTCCAAAAAGTGAAGCACGCTGTCCGGCAGTGGTCTTTTGATGATGTCTTTTCTTTTGAAGAATTGAAAAAGTGGGAAGAGAAGATAAAGCGGATGGTGGAAAAGATCAGCTTAGGCTCTAAGAGCCCAATTGGGCTCTTAGAGCCTCTGGAATACGTCGTCGAGATCAAAATAGACGGATTGAAAATAATTCTGACATATGAAGATGGGATTTTTACGCAAGGAGCGACTCGGGGCGACGGCGTGATCGGAGAAGATGTGACGGAAAATCTAAAGACGATACGCAGTTTGCCGCTCAGACTTAAAAAAGATATCAATTGCGTGGTGGTGGGAGAATGTTGGCTGAGCAAGTCTGAACTTGAAAGGATCAACGCGGGAAGGAAAGAAAAAGGCTTGCCGCTTTTTGCCAATTCCAGAAATGCCGCGGCTGGTTCCATCCGCCAGCTCGATCCGAAAATCGCCGCTTCCAGAAAGTTAGACAGCTTTATTTACGATATTGATTATCTTGAAATTCCAAATTTCAAATCTCAAATCCCAAATAAATTCCAAACTCAAAATTCAAAATCTCAAACCATCTATTCCCCCAAGACGCAGATGGAAGAATTGAAATTGCTTGAGGAATTGGGTTTTAATGTGAACAAAGAAACGAAGCTTTGTAAAAATATTGATGATATAGAAAAATATTATCAGGATTGGATCCACAAGAAGGACAAGCAAGATTATGGGATCGACGGCGTGGTCATAAAAATAAATTCCATCAGTATTCAAGATGCTTTGGGTTACACCGGAAAATCTCCGCGTTGGGGAGTGGCGTACAAGTTCCCGGCGGAAAAAGTAACGACGGTCGTTGAAGACATCACTGTCCAGGTCGGCCGGACCGGCGCCCTGACTCCGGTGGCGCATCTGCGTCCGGTTTTGGTGGCCGGGTCAACGGTTTCTCGGGCGACGCTCCACAACGAAGATGAGATCAAAAGATTGGACATCCGGATCGGAGACACAATAGTCATCCATAAAGCCGGAGACGTCATTCCGGAAGTGGTGGAAGTCTTGAAACATCTGCGGACCGGGAAAGAAAAATTTTTCAAGATGCCGGAGGAGTGCCCTATTTGTGGCGGGCCGGTCCAGCGCGAGGCTGTAGGGATCCGATCCCTACGCCGTAGGGATCGGATCCCTACGGAAAGCGCGGCGCATTATTGTTTGAACAAAAATTGCTTTGCCATCGAGAAAGAAGCTGTCACTCATTTTGTTTCCAAGAAAGGATTCAATATCGACGGAATGGGGGAGAAGATCGTGGAACAGCTGATGAGTGAAGGCTTGATCGCGGACGCTTCTGAAATTTTTGAGCTTGCCAAAGGCGATCTGGAACCGTTGGAAAGATTCGCGGAAAAATCAGCGCAAAATCTTTTGGAAGCGATTGAGAATTCTAAAAAAATTGAGTTTGAGAAATTTATCTATGCTCTTGGAATAAGGCATGTCGGAGAAGAAACAGCCGTATTGATTGCTCGCGCGATCAGTGCGGAAATCCCAAATTCCAAGAGCCAAGATCAAAATAAATCTCAAATTTTAAATTACAAAATCCGAAATCTTGCGGATATAATAGAAATTTTTCCTCAAATTACGGCAGAGCAATGGATGAATATCAAAGGTATTGGCGAGAAATCGGCCAAGAGCCTGGTTGAATGGTTCAATAATAAAGAGAATCAAAAAATACTTGAAAAAATGAAAGAGTCGGGGGTGGCGGTTGAAGTGGCAGAAAGAGGAGCAAAGGGCGGAAAGGGAAAATTAAAGGGTCTCACTTTCGTGCTGACGGGCGAGCTGGAGAGCTTTACAAGGGACGAGGCAAAAGATATTATTAGGAAAGAAGGCGGAGATGTTTCCGGAAGCGTCAGCAAAAAAACCGACTATGTCTTGGCCGGAGAGAATCCCGGAAGCAAGTATGAGAAAGCTAGGTCCTTAGGCGTTAAGATAATAGGAGAGAAGGAGTTTAAAAAAATGATTTAATTTACGAATTTACCCGCCTCGACTCGCTAGACGCAAGTCGAAGCGAGGCGGGCGAATTAAACGAAATTACGAAAGTAAAAAATTAAATTTTCGTAATTTAGCTAGATTCGTATATTAGTAAGATAGAATCTGAACAAAAAACATGATAACCAAAAACGAAGTTCAACATATCGCCGGTTTGGCGCGGATAGGACTGGATGAAAAGGAGATCGAGAAACTTTCTCAGGACATGTCCTCCATTTTGGATTGGATAGAACAATTGAAGGAAGTGGATATTTCCGGCGTGGAACCGACGGCGCACATCACCGGATTGAAAAATATCGCCCGAGAGGATATTGCGCGAGAATTTTCTGAAAAAGATAAAATTGTGGAATTATTTCCTGAAAAGAAGGACGGATTCGATAAAGTGAAATCGATACTTTAAATTTTTAATTTTGTAATTTTTAATTTTTGTAAATAATTTCTTAAATCTAAAATTTTAAACCCGTGCAATACCTAGAAGAAAGATTTAGAAATTAAAAAATTTAAGTTTATTTAAAAATTCAAAAATTAAAAATTGTAAAAATTAATGATCAGAGATTTGCATCAAAAATTAATAAATCACGAGGTAACCGCTGTTGAACTGGCTCAGCAGTATTTTGACCGTATCGAAGAAAAAGATAAAGACATCTTTGCTTACCTCACGTTGACAAAAGATCTGGCGATGAAACAGGCCAAGAAAGTGGATGAAAAAATTGCGAGAGGCGAAGAAATCGGTATTTTGGAAGGGATCCCGGGCGGGATAAAAGATTTGATCTGCGTGAAAGAAACCAGGACGACCGCGGCGTCCAAAATGCTCGACAATTATATCGCGCCATATGACGCGACTGTCATCAGAAAACTCAAAGAAGCGGGAGCGGTCATTTTGGGCAAGACTAATCTGGATGAATTTGCGATGGGATCTTCGACGGAAAACAGCGCGTATGGAGCGACAAAAAATCCAAATGATTTAGACAGGGTTCCGGGAGGATCTTCCGGAGGTTCAGCGGCAGCAGTGGCAGCTGATGAAGCAGTCTGGTCTTTAGGGACGGACACCGGAGGATCGATCCGTCAGCCCGCAGCACTTTGCGGAGTGGTGGGACTCAAGCCGACTTACGGAAGAGTTTCAAGATATGGCTCCATCGCGATGGGATCGAGCCTCGATCAGATTGGACCGATCACTAAAACCGTCGAAGACGCGGCAATCGTTCTGAGTGTGATTGCTGGCGAAGACAGGATGGATGCGACTTCAGCGCAAAGTTCGGATAAAGACTATACGAATTATTTGACCGGAGAAGTGAAGGGTCTTCGGATCGGGATCATCAAAGAGCACTATAAGGATCTTGATGCGGGTGTCAAAGAATCGGTGGAAAAAGTCATTGAAAAATATAAAAATCTTGGCGCGGAAATAAAAGAGATCGAACTTCCGATGGCAAAATATTCTTTGCCGGTCTATTATTTGATCATGCCGTGCGAGGTCAGCTCTAATCTGGCAAGGTTTGACGGAATAAAATACGGCATGCGCGCTTTTGACCATAAAGATACGGAACTTGATTTTACGCCTGAAGATCGGACGCTTCTGGAAAATTATCTGGATTCAAGGAAGTATGGATTGGGGGCAGAAGTAAAAAGAAGAATAATGCTGGGAACAT
>DQBY01000094.1 GCA_003534085.1 Candidatus Moraniibacteriota bacterium
GCAGAGCAGAGCTCGCTACGGGGCAAGCAAGTTCAGGATGACACCATGTTTTTTATCCTTTCAACCTCTACCTTCAAAGCGCCCTCATCTTCATATTCTCCATGATGCCTTGTCCCGCTTCCGTAAGTTTCTTTTTTTTGATCCAGATGGATATTTATCATCATATCAAAACCCTTCATACTCACATACATATGGAAGCGAGGATAGCCGGCGCTGGCCAAGGGACGGACGAAGCTCATTTCGCTTCCTTCATTTCTCTGAAAAGAATACCCTGCTCGACGCAAGACCATTACCGGATTGCCTTTGACTGCCCTAACTTCAATTCTCATATACTACAAATTACTAATCAATTACAAATTTACAAATCATTTGTCATTCCGGACTTGATCCGGAATCTAATTTAATCTTGATGAAACCACACGACCCCTATTAGATCCTGAATCAAGTTCAGGATGACATTCCTTGTGCCGACGAGAGGACTTGAACCTCCACACCCTTGCGAGTACATGCACCCTTGCCCCAGCACTAACTTTAAATGAATTTTTCTTGTGGGGATAGAGAGACTCGAACTCTCACAGGATTGCTCCCACATGCACCCTTGTCCCGCACTATCCTTATTCACAATAACTGGTGGTGGGCACGGAGAGACTCGAACTCTCACGACATCGCTGCCACTAGCACCTGAAGCTAGCGTGTATACCAATTTCACCACGTGCCCAAAATTAATTTTTCAAAAACACAGGATAGTGCTGGGATGAACATGCGTGTATACCAATTTCACCATATCCCCAGATTTAAAGTTAGTGCGGGGTGAACATGCGTGTATGCCCCTGCCTGCCGGCAGGCAGGAATTTCACCCGCCTCGCGTCGATGAGCGAACATCTTCGCGAGTCGAGGCGGGCCACGTCGGCTTTTTAAATTATTTCCTCTGAAACTTTTTCGAGCAACTCTATTACTTTCTCATTTTTACGCAATTTGTCAACGCTTTGTATTATATCATCGGCTATGTCGACGAATGACGGTTGCTTAGACAGAAAAATGTGTGCGGTTTTGCTGTCTGGTTTCTTTTCTATATATTTAGCAAGAATGGCGTACCATAACTGGAATGTTTCACGTGAAATGGAGGCGCTAATTTCAATCTCAGGAACATTATTGAAATAATTCACCAACTTCTCCCAGTTGTTATATTTCTCATATAAAATCTCATCCTCCAACCCCTTTGCTGCTTGCCCCCAAAAATCAGCCGTTCCTCTTATAGAATAAAAATCATATTTTTTAAGAATATCTTCTCTCCTCATGTCGCAGTAAGTATGAAATTTCCATCCGGCTTGAAAAGGAGTCAGTCCCTCAAAATTCAAATCGCAAGACTCAAAGCAAAGATGAGTATCTTTTCTTTTTATATTTTCATCTATCCTCCTGATATCCGGAAATACGCAGCCCAACATAAATTCCTCCTGATACGCCAGCGGCGCAGGATGTTTTTCAAAATATTTCTTGGCGTAAATTATGTGAGCGATTTGGGAAGCCATTTTGTTAGCTTTTTAGAAATTAGCTTATTAGCTTTTTAGAGTGTCATTCCGGACCCGTCCCTGACGGAGATCCGGAATCTAATTGGATTATCTAATTTTCTTCTTCTATTATAACAGGTTTTGTTTCTGTTAATTCCGGATACTCGATCGCCATCTGGGTAAACTTGTCCATCTGATATATCTCATTTATCTCCACTTGCCGAATCACATCTTTGAATTGGTTTTTCATCTCTCTAATCAGTTCACGAAGAGCCGCCCGGCTTTCTATTTCAATATCAAGCAAGAGCTCCCAATTTCCCATTCCTTTCACGTAGTTGATTATGTTCGGATGCAAACAGCAGAATTTATACAGATCATCGATGCGCATCTGATCGAACTGAACAATTTTGAAACATACGCGATAAAAAAGCATCCCCATTTTTTGATAGTCCAAAGTGAAAGTAATTTTCGTAATCACTCCGTTTTTTCCAAGCTTGTTGAAATGCTTGTGAACAAGCCCGACAGAGACGCCTAGAATCTTCGCCATTTTCGTAAACTCCATCCTCCCGTCCTGCAAGAGCAGAGAAATGATTTTTCTGTCAGTTTCCGAAAGTTTTATTTTTTCCGTCGTTCCTCCTGAGACTGCAAACTTTTGAAATTCATTTTCTTTGTTCGCAAGGTACGTACGAGGAAATTTAATGAAACCTAACCCGACAAAAATATCAGACATTGTTATGTTTGATCCGTATTTCGTAAAAATGTTTTGCAAAACTTCCGTGTGATGAAAAACATCTTTGGCAATGATTGCGATCAAAACATCCGCATACCCATCAGTCCGCTGGATGATCGGGATGTATTTGTTGGAATTGAAATCAGCATACATTTCCCTCTCCTTTTCTTTTGTCAGTCCGGCAAATTTCAACCAATATCCCCAAAAAAAAGAATAATCGCACTTATCATAATCGGTAAAAGCCCAGAAGTGTTTGATTATGCCTCTTTCCATCAGCTGTTCAAAGTGGTACTTCACTACTTGCGGAGTAGAGCCAATAACCCTCGCAATAGCCGAAAAGCTGGCTCGGCCGTCCTTATCGAGCTCAAATAGTATTTTTTTGTCGAGTTCAGTCAGGTTCATTTTTTAAATTTTATCCATTTACAACCATTTTAGCACATTATTTAGGAAAAATCAAGCAATCTATTGAAATTCTTTCCATTTCTTGCTATAATACGCTGTTAAGATGAAAAGCCGAAAAGCAGATCACTTAACAAAGTACCTTAAAATCACCTCTTGTAAAAACAACCTACCCTTGGTAGAGATAAATGCTATAGCAACAGGGAGAGAAATGAATATAATAAACAACAGCACTAATGGTCGTTATTTTTCGCAAGAACAGAAGGTATTCCTAAATGATCCAGACCACACAGATATGTACTTCTTTACAGCAACCTATCAACTTGTTCTCCCGGAAGATACATCGGAGATTCTATTGGGTGACAAGTGTGTAGTTATCTACAGAAAAGCAAAAATAACAATGCCGGATGGGATAGAGATCGAATTTTCTGAGGAAAGCACTATACCCATGCCAGGATATAAGGGTAGCCATGGATTCTGGAAACATGTTGGGAACAGCAATCATCGTACTCCGCTAATGGATCCAAAATGGAGGAAAAGAGGATACTAAGGAGGTGATTAAAACTTGGGCAAGGGATTAAATCTAATCTCTTGCCCCTCGCATTGAGACCATTCTTCGAGTGGTTTCATAGGAGAATAAAACAAATACGGAGGCAAGCAATGGAAAAGTTCTTATACAATAAAGTGGCGGTTATTGATGATAATAGGGATGTAGCCGAATTTATGCCAATGCTTCTTGGAAGCAAGGGGGCGGCTGAATTTTTTTCAAAATGCACTCGAAACAAGGAAGAGGCTCTCCAATTTATTTTGGAGCACAATCCAGATGCCATCATCCTAGATATGCATCTTACAGATGATGAAGAATACGATGGTATCTGGATTGCCAATCAGTTGTCTAAAAACAGTTTTTCCGGCAAGGTTATGATCCACAGCGGGAGCGGCCACCTCTCAGAGATGAGAAAGCTCATCAGACTGAGCGATGTGCATATTCCAGGAAAAGATTTTGACGCAGTTGTGCGGTGTTTGTTCGGAACATGCAACTGTACGGGATAGAAGTGTTCAGGCAAGAAAGTTGAATCCAACTTTCTTGCCTCTCAAATCAAAATCATAAATTTCATTTGTGGTTTTGTAGGGGAAATCCTAAAAAAGGAGATATAGATGAAAATTGAAAAATTTGGTGATCTGGCTCAGGCGGAGGAGTTTATCATCAATCCCGCCAACCTTAGGGAGGATGAGGAGGTCATTGTCTTCCTTAAGTTAAGTAATAGCATGGCTAACTCCGGTGACATCAATCGGAGTATCTTAAAGAGGTTCACCGACGATGATGAGGTGATTGCGGTGCGCTGCAAAAGCCTCAAGGCTATAATACCGAGAACGTACAAAGGCAGAACATAGCATTGTTCTGCCTCTTTCTTTAGTAATATGCTAAAATACCAGCATAAGTAAACTTTAAAATATTTAACTATGTGTGGAATAGTCGGAATTTTTGGAAATAATAATTCAAAAGATCGCGCAGTTAAATCTCTTGAAAAAATTACTCATCGTGGGAGTAATGTTTTTGAGTTGGAATATTTTGAGAATGGCGCCCTTGGAGCTAATCGTTTAGCAATCGTAGATCGAGAAAACGGCAAACAACCAAAATTCAATGAAGACAAGACTGTTTTCGCTGCGCAAAACGGCGAAATTTTTAACTATAAAGAACTTAAGAAAGAATTGGAAGCAAAAGGGCACAAATTCGCCACTGATTCAGATACGGAAGTATTAGCCCATCTTTACGAAGAATATGGGGCAGAAATGGTCAAAAAATTGGACAGTGAAATGTTTGCTTTTGTTATTTATGATAAAAATAATGGCACAATCTTTGCCGCACGCGATCCATTCGGAGTAAAACCGCTCTATTATGCTTATGATGAGTCCGGACAATTATATTTCGCTTCAGAAGTAAAGCAACTTTCTTTGTTCTCAGATATCGAAACGATCAATATTTTTCCACCGGGATCGTATTTCATCAATGGGAAATTTAAAAAATATTTCAACCTGGAAGTTTCCAATGAGCTCAAAAACGAAAATGAAATTGTTGGCTTGCTGGAAAAAAACCTAGTGGAGGCGGTGCGCAAGCGAGTAGACACGGATTTGCCGATCGGTGTGCTTTTGAGCGGTGGCGTGGACAGCAGTTTGATTATGGAAATTGCCGTTCGGTTACATCCAGATGTGACAGCCATCATCTTGGGCTATCCCGGGTCTTCCGATTATGAATTTGCACTGCGACTTTGCAAAGACCGCAAATATAAATATCACATTGTCAGACCCGATATTGATTTTGGCAAGGAATTGGACGATTTGATCTACCACTTGGAAACCTATGAGCCAAATATTATTCACCAATCTTTTTCGCTGGAAATTTGCGCTCGGGAAGCTCAACGGTTGGGATTAAAAGTTGTTTTGGTGGGCGATGGTTCGGATGAATTGTTTGCTGGCTATAATGAATTTGGAACATTGCCGGATGAAATCATCAATGAGGGTTGCTTGATGCTGACAAATTCTTTGACAAATGGCCATCTTCAGCGAGTTGATCGTCTGACCATGAAACACACCGTAGAGGCGCGAGCGCCGTTTTTTGACCGGAAAGTGACGGACATTGCTTTCAAGATTGATGGTAAATTAAAAGTAAAAAGAGAGAATCACCAAATCACTACCAAATATATTTTGCGCAAAGTGGCTGCTAATTTTTTGCCCGAATATATTGCCTGGCGATATAAAGTTCCCTTTAGCAATGGCGCTGGAATGAATGTTGGGAATAATTTTAAAGCGCAAGACGGAGAAGTGGCCAAAGCGGCGCTTAGCAAACCGCAGCTGACTTTGCGAAAAGGTCTTTATGAAAAATATGCGTTGTCGACCGACATTGAACAGTATTATTTGAGAAAATTTGATGAATTTGGCTTTACAAAGTTAGCTGGCTCAGAAAAGCGTTTGATAGTTAAGGATAATTTGAGTACGCTACACAAATCAAACAAACAAAGATTGCTGGTTGCGGAATTTGATCGCCTGGCGCTGTATTTCCCGGTGTATTTTGCTTCAGAGAAAGGAATTTTCGATCTACATAATTTGGACATTGATTATATTGCGACTGGTGGGGATGACAAAACTTATGCCTCTTTGGTCAATAACTCCGCACATATAGGACTATCCGATCCAATGTTTTCCATGTTTGAAAATACAGAAGGCACCAATGGAGAAATCATCGGAGAATTGGTGGAAAATATTCCCGGAGTAGCTGTCACATTGGATCCAAATGTAAAAATCAGTACGCTAGATGATTTTAAAAAATATCGTGTGGGAACTTTTGAAATGTATAGTACCATGCATGGGGTTATGAAATATTTGTTGCCTCAAGAAACTGAACTCGCCGCCTTTGAGCACAAAACTCTGATTGAGAAACTTACACACCGGGACATTGATATCGCGGTGGTTTTGCCGGAGCAGGCTTATGAGCTAGAGTCCATCGGTGGCAAAGTAGTTTTCGATTTCAACGCTGAATTTCCAAATTTTTTGTTCAGTGGTTTTACTATTTCGAATGTGCTGGAAGAAAAATATAGGAAGCATCTGAAATCCTTTGTGGTGGCTGTGAGAGAGGCAGTGCGCTACATCGGTAAAAATAAAGCGGAGGCCTTGCAAGAATTTTCCAAGCTTTTTCCAGAACTCAAGGAAAAGGAAAAAGTTTTCAATGCTTATTTAAATTTTTGGTCAACAACGATAAAAGTGGACAAAGAAGGCTACAAAAACGCCTGTGATATTTGGAAAAAAAATTATCCGGAACTCTTGAAAGAATATGTTCCCTATTTCAAAAAAGCTTCGCTTGCTGATCCGGTCATAGAAAAAATAAATGCTCGTGAGTATCGCAGAGACTTTCCTTTTTTGGAGGATGTGCTGGAGAAAAACATCATTGAATCAATAGAAGCCAAAAAACCATTGCGCCTAGTTGGTTTTTGGGGTGGTGGGAAAAAATCCGCGGTGGATGAACATGATGAAAAGACCATAAATTATTTTAAAAACTATATTGAAAGCATTGCCAATGCACTTGCCCATAGAGTGGTAGTTACTTGGATTCTTTCTGATGCACACGCCAAAAATAATGGCTATCAGGAAGATGATTATACAAAATATCTGGAAGAAATAAAAAATAAACTGGAGGCAGGCGGATTTAAAGCGATTTATTTGAGTGAATTGTGGAAAAAATGGAATCTGACTAGCCAGGCGATTCAAGAGGAACTGGATAAGCAGCCGAATGATTGGTGGAATAAGGTTTCCATTGCGGTTAGCCTGGAAAAGCAGGCGCAAAAAAGATTTGTGGGGGAGGATTTTAGGCTTGGCGCTCAAAGATATTACATAATGCGAAAACTGGAAAAACCCTTGCTGGAAGCTGAATTTTCAGGATGCGTATTTTTCAGCTTTAATGATGGGCAAACACAGTCACTTCTTCCGACATTGCCATCAATATATATTTATAGCGAAGAGCGAGGAATAAGCGATACTCCATGGTTTAATATAAATAACTAAAGAAAAAATATGCGGGAAC
>DQBY01000100.1 GCA_003534085.1 Candidatus Moraniibacteriota bacterium
ATTTCTTCCTGAAATTCTCCATAGGTTTCTTTCTGCGGAACTCCTCCGATAATGACAGATTCTTTGGCCAACGTTTTTGGAGCCGTAATATCCATCGTGATGTTGGAAAAAGGAGTTTGAAATCCGACTCGGGTGGAAACGTTCATATTAAAAACGAAAGATTGAATTTCCTGTTTTACTTTTTCATATGTCAATTTGTCATACCGGACAAATGGAGCCAACAAAGTGTCGAAATTTGAGAAAGCTTGCGCGCCGGCCACTTCGCCTTGCAAAGTGTAGATAAAATTCACCATCTGGCCCAAGATGGAACCGAAGTGCTTAGCCGGACGACAGACCACTTTCCCGGGAACTCCCGTAAACCCTCTTCGCAAAAGATCCTGCAAGTCCCAGCCGCAGCAATACGCAGCGATCAGCTGGAGATCATGAATATGAAAATCTCCGTCCTCATGCGCGTCGCGAATCTCTTTGGTATAGACCTTGTTCATCCAATATTTGGAGCTGACTATGGAAGAGATATAATTGTTCAAGCCCTGCAACGAGTATGCCATATTGGCATTCTCTTTCACTTGCCAATCGATTTCTTGGATATACTTGTCGACTAAATCAACTGCCTCTTTCAAAGATTCTTCCGTTTCGCGGATCTTTCTATGCTGCTCGCGGTAAAGGATATACGCCTTGGCCGTTTCTTCAAAATCCAAAATCATAAGAACTCTTTCAACTAAATCCTGAATTTCCTCGATCTGCGGAACATACCCCTTTTTGTAATTTTTATTCAAAAGCTGGACTACTTTTTGAGAAACTTTTTCCGCGTCCTTCAGGCTGCCTTCTCCGGTTGCGACAAAAGCTTTGCTGACCGCTTTCACAATTTTTGCGGGGTCCAGATCGGCAAGGCTTCCGCTTCTCTTGATGACTTTCATGACTTTTTCCGGTTCGCGCGAAACCTTAACAGTCTTTTTCACTGCAACAACTTTCTTTACTGCAACAGTTTTTTTCTTATTCGCAACTGCTTTTTTCTTTCCTGATCGAACAGGCTTGATATTTTTTACTTTGCGGGCATAGCCTGATGCGCTGCCTTTCTCCCCCTTCTTTTTCGTTTTTGTTTTCGCCATACTTGTCTGATTCATCCAGAGACCCCTCCCCTGATGAAAATTTAATTAATATATATTAAATTTACGAGCTACAAATCGAACGAAAAATACAATTTACGGATCTAATTTCGTATTTTAGTATTTTAGTTTAATTAGTAAATTCGTAATTACCCTAACATATCCAACTCTTTCTTGAAGCTCTCCACGCTGCCGAATGATTTATAGACGCTGGCAAACCGCACGTACGCCACTTCGTCAATATCTTTGAGTTTCCTAAGTACGATTTTTCCGATTTCCCGGGTCGTGACTTCCGGCTTTTCCAAGGCATGGATTTCATATTCTATCTCTCCCAGGAGCTTTGCTATTTTCTCCTGAGTGACAGGCCTTTTTACCAAAGCCCTTCTCACTCCCGCTTCAATCTTGTTCTTATCATAATCCGCCTTCCCTCCATCTTTTTTTAACACAGAAAGTCTCAGAAGTTCAATCTCCTCATAGGTGCTGAATCTGGCGCTACATTTTTCACACTCACGTCTTCTTCTGGTAATTTTTCCTTCGTTTGTGTCGCGAGAATCAACAACTTTTGTTTCACTGTTGCTGCAAAATGGACAATTCATTTTTTAGCTTTAAAATTTAAATTTTTTTTATTTTTTATTTTTTTATAAAACTTCTTTATACACTACATATTGTATACATTAATATAATTATACCACAACTGAAATAGTCGCCAAGGGTTATAAAAAACCTTACTTTTACTAAGGTTTTTTAAAAGAGATCCGAGTTATCCACAGCGTAAAATGAAATTTTCATAAATTTCATCACGCTGCACGCATATCCGTTTTCTATAAGCTCACGAATGCCACCGGAAGAACTTTGCGGAACACGCCGGCGACTAAAATCGTGTCTGATTCATCAAGATAGATCGGCTGATGGATCGGGTTGGAAGAGTGAGGGAAAAGTCCGATTATTCCATGCTTCAATTTTTTATATCTTTTGATCGTAGCCATTCCATTGATAACTGCGACGACAATCTTATTTTCAAAATCATAATCCGCGTCTCTCTTTTCAAAAACGACATAATCTCCGTCGCCGATTTCCTCCTTGTCCATGGAATCTCCGAGAGCTTTCACCGCGAAAAGCTTGGCCGGATCATTTTGGCGGAAAAGGCTTTTGGAAATCTGCAAATATCCGTCCACATTTCCATCCGCATACGCCAAAGCTTCTCCACAAGAAGCTAAGCCATACATCGGTATTGAAAAAATATTACCCAAATCGGCATAATTGTCGTTTTCCACCATATAAATCTTCTTGCTCTTGTCTCTCTTGAGCAGATCCTTTCTCTCCAAAGCCTCAATCACTTGGACCGTGCCTTTCAGACTGCCGACTTCCACGCCTCTTTCTTCAAGAAATTTGTGTACGCGATAGGCGGTCGGATTTTCCTTCTCCGTTTCAATTATTTCCCTGAGCGTTTCCATGACCATATTTTGTTTTGATGTTAACATATTGGTGATATTTTAACTGCTTATATGATGATATTTTATCACTGCCGGGAAAATTGTCAAATTCTCACCTGTGGATAACTTTGCCGGCAGAAAAAGGCGCGCCGCGCGGATTCTGAAGACAACAATAAAAAAGCTGCGCATCGCACAGCTTTTCCCATGAGATTGTCCAAGCCGGCTACCAACTATTCAATCCCGGACAATCGCGGACGGTTATCGGATCGAAGCCGCCCGGTATCGTGGCGCCACAATCATTCTTGCAGTCGCGCAACTGGACGCCGCTCGTAAAGCTTCTTTTGCAAGGACCCCAAGGACCGCAACTCACGATTCTTCCGGTACAGTCATGGCTTGGAGGGAAATAGCCATAATCATAATCATCATCGCCTCCTGCATCTCGGCATCTTTCTTCGCAATTATTCATGCAACGCTCAAAGTCCCGACCCGGATCAGAACCGCCCCACCAATTCCCGCCTAAAACCGCCAGCGGAAAAAATATGAAGAAAAAAATGATAATATTTCTGATTTTCATAATAAAAATCCCGATTAATCCATAAAACAAATACAAAATAAGGACCAGAAAATTCCAGATAAAAAAACAATCCCGCTAGCTCGAGATTGTTCCATATTTCAAGTGTTTTAAGTTATGATATGCGATTCACGATATGCGATACAAGATACGCGATACACGATATGCGCTTCACGATACGCGATTATTTCCCCATCTTCCTTCTGATGAATGCCGGGATTTCAAGTTCGTCGTCCTCGTCTTGCAATTCTTTGTCAACAGCCGTGAAGATTCTTTGAGGCTTCGGCGCGACTTTTTCTTCAATGATCATCTTCGGTTCATTTTTGGCTGGAAAAGTTATTTTTGCAATTTCCGGCTCTGCATCCTCTTCTCTTCTTTGCGACTGAGATTCTATGGTCATGCGGGACATCTTTTCTATCGGAGATTCGTTCACTTTGTCAGCGTCGAATCCGGTCGCAACGACAGTAATCTGGATTTCTCCTTTTTTGATAGAATCATCAACTACCGCTCCAAAGATAACCTTGGCATTAGGATCGATCGATTCGGTTATGATATTGGCAGCTTCATTGATTTCCAACATGGTCAAGTCGCCGGATCCGCTGACATTGAAAAGCACCCCTTTGGCTCCATCTATTGAAAGTTCGAGCAAAGGACTGTTGATCGCGGCCTTGGCGGCGTCAGCAGCTCTGTTTTCCCCCGAACCGACTCCGATGCCCATCAAGGCAGAACCGCTGTTAGTCATGATAGCTCGGACATCGGCAAAATCGACATTGACGATTCCCGGCTTCGTGATCAGGTCGGAAATTCCCTGGACGCCTTGGCGCAAAACATCATCGACAATCTTGAAAGAATTTATCAGGGTAGTTTTTTTATCGATGATCTGAAGAAGTTTATCATTGGGAATAGTTATCAAAGTGTCCACTCTCTCTCTTAGGTTTTCCAATCCTTCGTCTGCGACAGCTCTTCTTTGAGCTCCTTCGAAAGCAAACGGTTTTGTCACTACTGCCACTGTCAAGGCTCCCATCTCTTTGGCAGTTTCCGCTACGATCGGCGCGGCTCCGGTTCCGGTTCCNNAAGCCACAAAAACCATATCGGCACCTTTGAGAATTTCCTGGATCTCATCGCGATTTTCTTCCGCAGCCTGTCTTCCGACGTCCGGATTCATTCCGGAGCCAAGTCCCTTAGTCAAGTTTTTGCCGATATGCACTTTTTCCGCTGCCTTGTTATGATGCAAATCTTGCGCATCAGTATTGATTGCCACAAATTCAACTCCTTTGAGCTTGGTTTCAATCATCCGACTGATCGCGTTTCCTCCGGACCCTCCCACGCCGACAACCTTGATCCTCGCAAAAGTCTCTACTGGTGGTTTTATTTCTGCCATATTTTTTAATCTATTTTGATGATTTAAAATGAAATTCCCAATAAGTAAAAAACAAACCTAAAGATATTCTTTCTTTCAGGCTTTATTTTTTCTTTTTTTTTAGTTTTAGTTTTTTCCGAATCTCTTTCCTAGTACTTTAATGTATCATATCCAACTCTTGGCTGTCAAATGTCCTATTTTCGGCCTCTTTCCGGATATTTACGGCAAAAATCGGCTCATCCATTTTTTTACATTGCCCACCGTCCCGTTCATGCTATTGGAAAAATTGCCGGCCAATTTGCCGCCCAGGAAATTTCCTCCGATTTTGCCTGCCGGCGCATTCTCCAGACCCCATAAGACGNNGAGTCCGACCGCGGTCACAAACGAGGGCTCATCCACTTTGTCCACAAGTCCGCCCAAAGGAGCCGGAAAGCCGGTTTGCGCGGGGAGGCCTAAGATATTTTTGGCCAGATCCACAGCGCCGGGAAGCTTGGCGGTTCCACCCGCTATAATGACTCCGCCCGGAAGCAATTTGTCCCGCCCTATCGTTTTCAATTCTTTATTCACCATGTTAAAAATTTCCTCCAAGCGCGCTTCAATTATTTCCGCCACGTGATGCCGGGAAACCGAACCTTCCTCTTGCGGATCAATTTCAGCCAGATTCACATCTTCTTTTTTGTTTATTTCATCCGGAAGCGCGTTGCCGTATTCTATCTTCACCCTTTCGGCCACATCCACGGAAGTGCGCAGACCGATCGCGATGTCATTGGTGATATGGTTTCCTCCGACCGGAAGGATAGCCGTATGCAAAATATCATTTTCTTCATACACGACGACCGAGGTCGTTCCGCCGCCGATATCCACCAGGACGACACCCAATTCCTTCTGTCTTTTTGAAAGACTTGCTTTGGCCGCGGCCAAAGGCGACAAGACAAAATCGTCTATTTTAATT
>DQBY01000052.1 GCA_003534085.1 Candidatus Moraniibacteriota bacterium
GAGATGCGGCAGTTGCGAGTCCGACAGTTTCCTTCGGCGCGAAAGTTTTTGATTGGATCGCGCAGAGTTCGACGGGGACCTTGGGAACCGCTTCGCAAAAAATTAGAATCAGCAACACAACCGCCACTCCGACTTGGACACTTTCTTTTTCCGCGACTTCGGGCCCGACGGCTCTCTGGCAAAGCGGGGTAAATAATTATGACTTTAATGGAGCCTCCGCGGCAGGCAGGCTTCAGGTGAATGCGAGCGGAGCGACGATCACCCCGCAAAGCGGATGTGTTTCAACCGGACTCACCAAAGGATCGGCCACATATTTTGTCCAAGGTTCTCAAGATTCGATAAATCTGATCATCGCCGGATCAGGCGCGCAGACGAATTGTTTTTGGGACATCACCGGCATAACTTTGACGCAAGATATTCCGGCCTCGCAACCGGCGGGGAGTTATATTTTAGGCATGACCTTGACAGCCACGTAATTTTCGTGTATACTGGTAGTATAAAGCTGAATAAAGCCCTCCTGCACTAAAGCTGCGGAAGGGTAAAAAGCTCTCCTACGCATAGTGCTTCGGACGAGTAAAAGCTTTTAGGGTGAATTTCCACGCAAGTGGAGGTTCATTTTTTGTTTATAGAAGCGACTCGAATGATTCGAATAAACACTCGAATGATTCGAATGACTTANNTATTAACCAGCCACCTAATTACCCTCCGCATACCTTACGCTCTCATGCCTGAAATACGCCCGCACTTTGTGCGGTGTTTTTTGTTTTGAACGCATAAAAGAATGGATATTGGCTTTTAATTCCTCTTCATTTTTTGGATAATGTTTCATATGAATGTGTTGCGTAATGTCGTTGTTTAGATATTCATCGGGATTTCCTTGCGGAAAATATGGGGGCAGGGAAAAAAATCTCAATTTCTTTTTTATGATTTTCTTGCCATGTTTGAATAATTTTGGCATGGTGCGCTTTTAAATTGTCGACTATGAGAAATATCTTCCTATCCGTGTCTTTTACGAGTCTTTCGAGAAATATCTTGAACAGCGCCGCATTCATTCCGCCTTTATACGCCATGTAGCGAAGCTTCCCTTGGTTTGTAAGCGATGAGATCATCGAGTAATTTGTTTTTTTGGCGGGAATCTTTACAACAGGCGTCTTGCCTTTCGGGGCGTATGTTTTCTGATAATTCGTATTGATGTTTAGACCGGTTTCATCTCCCCAATGAATTTCCGCTTTTTCTTTTTTGGCGCGCCTGACTATTTTTGGATAATCTTTTTCAAGCCATGTTTCAATCTTTTTGGCATCTTGTTCCGAGGCTTGCTTTTTCGGTCTTTGCGGCGAAAGTCCCCATAATTGAGCATATCTGCTCACGCATTGCGGTATCATACTGATGGCATACTCTTTTTTCACAAATTCGGCAATAGCCTTTCGCGACCATAGATACGCGCAAATATCATGCTCATCCGGCAAAGAGTCCTGAATAACGGAGAGGATTCTTTTTTGTTTCACATCATCTAAAATTCTTCTGTCATTCGGATTTCCGCGTTTTTGTCCGTGATATCCATTGGCTACAATTTCTTTCCTGTTTCGTTGCCAGTCCTCCACGGTTTTAAAGTGAACTTCTGCAAGTTCAGCTACTTCATACTTATCCCATCCGTCATCCAGCTTCCTAAAAGCCAGCCTTCTTCTGTCGGCCCGCACTTCTTTGGGAAGCGAGGGAAAGTTTGTTTTTTGTTTTTGCGGCATTTTCTTTTGTGAAGAATTATGCCTGTATTATATCATAAATGGAGTGGAATTAGGTAGCGGGTTAATAACACCGCCACCGAATTTATTGCCCTTTATCCACGCAAACAGATTATAATCATTACTGCTTACGTCATTCGCCCGGAATGAATTCGCAGAGATGCTTACAATGCCCGACAACTTTTGTCCTGCAGGAGACTTTACCTCCTTCGGCTCAAGCTGTTCCGCCTGAACCTGCATAACAACAACCGAAAAAAGAAGAATGAACGACAGCACTGCGAAAAAAGATTTTCTAATCATTTCTAAACCTCCTCTGTATTTTCCCGTTAAAAACGGGTATTTGATTTTCAACGTCCTTTCCGACACTGATTTTCTATTATACTCCTAAAATCCCTTTTTGTCCAGCCTTTTGGCTAGTTTTGGCTGAATAAAGCCATTCTGAAAAAAGTAACATCCCGCTTGGGTTTTAAATAAGCCAAATTGCAAAAAATAAAATTTGATGAAAAATTTTGGCTGTGGATAAATGCAAATTGACATTTATGGAATAAGAAATAGATTTAAGGTATAGCCCTTTTACAAAATAACGAAAGGAGAAGAATAATGAATGAAACAATTTCCGGAGCGATCTTAACAATCAAAGACATGCTGGTCGCGGCAAACATTCCCATGGCAATCTCCTCAATGATCGAGGATTTTGTAAAAATCAAAGCTGAATACAAATATAATGAACTTGAAAAAACCAAATACTTTCGGAAATTGAAGTCCTTGGAAGATAAACAAAAACTTGTGATCATCGCGCTCATGTTTCTGGTAAATTCCCAGCTCAAGAATATTCTAAAAGAAAACACGCCATGGATGTCGTTTCTGAAAGGGATACTGACTGATTTTTTTCCGGAAATAGGCAAGCGCCTATGGAACGGCGACAGTAGCCCGGATCCGGATGAACAGGAAGTTATCGATATGATTCGGATCGATTATGCGCACGAAAAGCCAAGCTACGGACCGGCGGGGAAAAGTTTCTTCAAGCGCGCCAAGGATGATTTTGAAGACGGACTGGATTTTATCTTGGAAAAACTGGAAGAGAACGAAAATAAAGGAGGGCACAAATGATCACTAGAAAAGTTCTTCAGATAATTTTGAAGCTTTTCAGTTCCGGAAAAGAATCTCTGGAAAAATTCGCGAAAGAAAAACTGGCCGGATCGAAGGAAAAAACTAAAAAATTCATCCTTATCACTTTCCTCATCTTATTTTCCACTTTTCTTTTTACCATTCCGCTGCTTTACTTCGGCTTCATTACAGATTCAAAAACTTTGATAAGCTTCGCCGCGCTTCTGCGGGCCGGATGCTTTTATGTCCTCAAACTGCTGATCGCGCCGATAATATTGGCGCTCAGCATTCCGGAAGAAGGATTCCGCGAAAGCATCCGAAGTTATATCCGAACCCTGAACGGCACTTTCATTTCCGAATTGCTTTTGATGACGGCAATCTCATGGCTGCCTATCAAAAACAATTTAGACTCCGTATTTCCACTGATACTGATCGTAACCGTGCTGGGCTGGATCCTGCCAAAGGCGATGAGCAGAAAAGTCTCCATCGCTTTCGCGAGCATTTTACTATGCCTGATATTGCTTTCTTTCTCCTACACGATAGAAGCATTCATGACCAGACTGTTTACAGATGACAAAAAAGAAGGCCTGCCGATGAAAGTCACGATGACTTGCGATGATATCCAAAACGGCAAATATCCGCTTTTTGAGTTCTACGGCTTTTTTGAGGATCCGAGGACAAAGGCGATCGAGGTCTTCGAGTTCAGAAGTAAGAACAGATCTCATCCGGTTTACGGAGAAACGATAAAATCCTTCAAAACCAAGGATGATATCTTTTTCTTTGAAAATTACATTTGCAAGAAGGAAAGGAAAGAAAGAGAAGCAGAGGAAGAAAAAGCGAAAAAAGAGGCCGAGGAAGAAAAGAAAAGGGAGCAAGCGGAAAAAGCTTCCCGCAAGGAATATGCGATAATCGTTTTGGATGGAAACGGATATTTTGATTATCCGATGACGGAACGATTTGTGTCTTCTGTTTCCGGCGCCATCAATGCTTATGAATATATCGCCAACTTCCCGATTCAAGGAGGCCAAATAAATTATTATGAAAGGATGCAAATCGCGAAAATTGCCAAAAAAATTGTTATTCTTGCATCTAAGACAGAACTTCTTCGGGAAGAGCAAAACATCAAGCATTATTACGCTTTGCTTTCAGGCAAAGTTCTGGACTCCGAAACAGGAGACGTTTTGCGTCATATCCGAAAAGACGTGACCGCCATAAGCGTTATGGACAACAAGGCTCGGACGGATGCCTTGGATATCGCCGTCACTGCGGCCGAAAATGAACTGAAAAAATTATAAAAATGGGGTACAGATCACAGCGTGATCTGTACCCTTTTTTTCAAATCTTCAGCTGCCAATTTCCATTTCTGTCTTGGCAGACTTCTTCCGGAACGGTGCTGATAATTTTCCCGTTCTCTTTTATTTCATTTTTGATGGTCTTGCACTTGGTTTCCAAATTATACGCAACGGGCTGCGCCTTGACCACATACGTTTTTCCCTCTTCGGAAATTTTCTCCCTGATCACCGGCTTGTTTGTTTTCGCCGCCTCGATCGCGGCGTCTTCCGCCAGCTTGGTTATCAGGGCGCAAGCAGCGGCTCCGATTCCCGCACCGATCAGGGCCCCCTTCAGATCTTTTGTGGCTAGAGCTCCTATGATAGCTCCTGCGCCGCCGCAAATGACCATATTCCTTTTCATCTGCGGAGAACATGCGCCCAATATCGTTGCTAAAAAAACAACTGCCACAAAACCCGAAACCGATCTTCTCATAATTCCTCCTTTTTTGCAGAATTTTCTTCAGATTTATAAAAATAGTAACAAAAAAAGATACAAAAGTAAACTTATATCCAACAGACGGCTGCTCCCAGAAAAGGCCAAGCAACACTTCGGCCTTTTTTAATTTTAGAAAAAGAAAAAGGATTGCGTCAACAATCCTTTTGGCTTTGTGTACATAATTGAAAAAAATGAAATCCATAGTTATCTGCCGAATGAGGCAGGCCTGACGCCTCCTGGCGTTATTTATTCAATCCGATAAAAGGGCTGGCTCCTCCCCAATAGGCGGGAGTTTTTCCGTCCCATTTTTCTATCCAGCGCAATTCCACCACTTTCGGATTAGACATAAGGGCCTGTGCTTCCGTCTTGATGGCTTTTGCTTTGCCTTCAGCTTCAGCCACTTTTTGATCAGCCTCGATCATGATTCTTTCCAGATCTCTTTCCGCTTTCAATTTCAATTGTTCCGCCGTCACCTTAGCTTCGATAGCTTCGTTGAAGGCCGGAGAAAAATCAAAGGATGTGATGTTGATATCATCCACTATGATATTATTCTTGATCAATCTTTCCGCTAAATTGATTTTTATCTGATCCTTCACGTCTTCTCTTTTGATGATCAATTCTTCAGCCGTGAATCTGGCAGTCACAGCTTTCACAGCTTCTTGGATAGATGGCGCGATGATGCGGCTGTTGTATTCTTTCCCGACATTTTGCCATATGGTATTTACTTCGCTTGGAGAAAGATGATAATTAATGGCGACTTTAGAAGTGATAATTTGCAAATCCTTGGAGGAAGCGCTGGCCGGCACCTCGTCTTTTTGCATCTTTACATCCATAGTCACCACCTGATGGACAAAAGGTATTTTGAAATAAAGGCCTTCTTCAAAAACTCTATCCTTAACCGCTCCAAATTGCAGCAAGACCCCTCTTTCTCCGGCACCGATGGTTCCCACCGATCCTGAAATAATAATCACCAGAAAAAAGATCCAGATCCCCGATAAAATTTTACTTTTAATTTTTTTAAAATCTCCCGCTCTCTCAGCATCAAATATATTGCTCATATTTCTTGTTTAGTTAATTATCATTTCTACGTACAATCAGCCTACCATCTATTTCATCTTTAGCAAAGGGGCTTTGTTCTGAATGTATAAGCTAAGATCAAATGTCTTCAATCCTATCCAAATAAGGCGCAAAAGAGCCTTGTTTCATTGATGCGCGGGCCAGAGTACACGCTTCGAGAAAATATACCGGAAAATTGGGAGTGATTGAGATTAGATTGGAGGCGATGGCTTTGATGAAATAAAAAAAGCACGTTAAATGCCATCCTAAAAGAAAATCTAAAAAAATTATGCAGCTTTTATTTCAAATCCTAATTTTTCTTTGATAATTTTTTTCATCTGGCCAAACTCTGATTTCATAATTTCAAATTCTTGACGGAAACTTTCCTGCGCTTTGACATAGCCGTCGATCAAAGTTTGAACATTGTTTATGTCTCGTTTCAACTCATCCCTGGTGTCCGTAATATGTTTGTCTAATTTGTCAAAACGACTGTCAAAAGCAGCTAAAAGAATTTGCGTTTGTCCTTCCAGATCTTTTCGCACTATGTATTCTGTTTTTTTATCATTATTTTTCATATAGCTATTTTAGCCCGTGGCTAAATATATGTCAATCACTAAATAACCGTGAGAATATGCAAAATTATACTGCATTTTCGCGATTTTACCCTAACATGGCTTAGCTGTTTATTTACGCTATGCCATATTAAAAACACAAAAAACGCGTATAATAAGCGTTTTTTGATGATTTGCACGCCACAGTCAGGGGGCGTTAGAACTATTTTTATGAAGAGAAGGGAATATGTTTATATTCCGGATTTGAAAATGTAGTTACCTCAGTGTTACTCATTATAAACACTTCAGGCGACTTTATTTTTGTAAGACATAAAAGAAATATATATTCTGTCCAGTTGCAAATGATCTGTAAGTATTTGAAGAAGTCGTTCCCGCAAAATCTCCAACCGCTTTCCACATAAATTTTGGCATTTCTCTTTTTATTATATCCTCCCTTCTTAAACTATCTTTTTCAAGAGCTTTTACAATTTGCAAAGTAATATCCTCCTGTTTTATAATTACAAATTTCGTTTTCGCTAATTCATTTCTAAGTGTT
>DQBY01000084.1 GCA_003534085.1 Candidatus Moraniibacteriota bacterium
CGCTACGCTCCACTCGGAATGACAGTTAAAATCTATAACAAACTGCTCTGTTTCGCTTCCGCATCCAAAGCTTCATTCACCATCGCGTCCGCAATTTTATTCTTTTCTCTCATGATATGATGGAAGCTGACTTTTTTAAAATCCAGCATCAGATTCCAGATTTGAATGAACAATTTCTGGATATGTTCTTCCGACAGCCGATATTCGTGATTCAATTGTTTCACGACCAACTCGCTGTCCAGATAACACTCGATCTCGTATTGTTTCGTCTTGTCTTTTCCCAAAAGCTGTTTCAATTTTTGCAAACCGAAAATCAAGGCCATATATTCCGCTTCATTGTTGGTTTTTATTCCGATATATTCTCCGTATTTTTTGTTCAGAGTTTCAATCCAAACTCCGACCGCTGCCGGCCCCGGATTGTTCCGCGATCCGCCATCGGTGTACATGATAATTTTATTTTCCATATTTTTATTTTACCACAATCTTGCCAAAAGAAAGAATAATTGATAGGGTTTGCTAAAGGAGGTCTCCATGAAAAATTCATATGGAAATTTTGGCATCCCATTGATTATTTCAATTCTTTTCGCATTTGCCCTGATCGCACTTGGCGAGATAGCTTCCATAATGTTTTTAGATACACATATATGGGAAGCCTTTTGGAGATAGTATAATATAGACTGACCCTCCTCACTTGGGGTACGGATTCCGTACCCCCCTCTTTTTTTATATTTTCAAATCGACCAGCCTCAACTGAATCTTCTTATTTCCGTTCCATTCGTCTTCCTGCAAATTAAAGACGATATCCACTTTATTTCCTTCCTTTAAATCGGGAAATTTATCTCCGAATCCGAATCCGATCGCGTCGAATATTTTTGGGCTGTTATTTTCAGCACGCAAACTTAATTTTAGATGTTTAGTTCCGTTTCCGACAATCCTCAGATCCTCGATGATCATATCTTTCATCAGAAAAACCGGCTCCCCGTTGCCTTGCCCGAAAGGCTCCAGTTTCTTGATTTCAGAAACCAGGTCCCAATTGATGTCCTCGGCTCTTATTTCGGCGTCGATTTCAATTTCTGGAACAATATCTTTTCCTTCCAATTCTTTTTCGACGATCTGATCCAATCTTTCATAAAAAGCATCTATCTTTTCAAAGGAAACGCGGACGCCAGCCGCCTGAGAATGGCCTCCGAACCTGATCAGGAGATCAGAACATTTTTCCAAAGCTTCGATTATGTTCACCTGCGGGATACTCCTCAAAGATCCGACATATTCTTCTTCCTGTTTCTGCAAAATTATGGTCGGTTTGCTAAATTCATCTGCTATTTTTCCAGCGATGAGGCCGAGGATTCCGACTTGCCAATGTTCATTGGCTGCAAAAATTAATTTTTTGTCCTTGAAAGAATTTTCCGCAATGATCCTTATTTCTCGAACTATCTCTTTCGTCACCTTCTGTCTTTCTTGATTTTTACTTTCGACTTCCAAAGCCATATCCCTCGCCATGACAGAATTTTTTTCCACCATCAGATTATATGAATAACTGGCGTGATCCATCCGTCCGGCCGCGTTGATGCGGGGCGATATCTGAAAGGCTACTTTCTGAGTGTCCGGAACATTATTTTCATCGATCAAAATCCGTCCGACTTTGAACATCTCCAAAAGGCCGACTCTTCTGGTTTTTGACAACACTACTAAGCCATATTTCACTATCACCCGGTTTTCCCCGACGAGCGGGACGCAGTCCGCGATAGTTCCGATCGCAACCAGATCTAAAAACCATTTCAACTGGTCCATATTCTTCGGATCCGCCTTCTGTTGCAAAGCCTGAATCAGCTTGAAAGCGACTCCCACTCCGGCCAACTCGCTGAACGGATATCCGGAACTTTCCATATGCGGATTGATGACAGCCAGAGCCTCAGGAAGCTTTTTCGGAACATGATGGTGATCCGTGATTATGACGTCCATGCCCAGTTCTTTAGCAAACTGGACTTCTTCAATATTGGTGATCCCGCAATCGACAGTAACAATCAGCTTCACTCCGGCTGAATGCAGATATTTGATCGCCTCAATATTCATCCCATAACCCTCCAATTGCCTGTCCGGGATGTATGTCTCGACTCCCTTCAATCCTATTTTTCCGAACATTTCAAAAAGCAAAGCCGTTGAGGTTACGCCGTCCGCGTCATAATCCCCGAAAATTGCCACTTTTTCTTTTTTTTCCTTTGCTTCGAAAATCCTTCCGGCAGCTTTTTCCATATCCGGAAAAATGAAAGGGTCAAAAATTCCAGAAGTATAATCCGGATTGAAAAAACTTTCTATCGCTTTTTCTTCCGAAATTCCCCTGCTCGCAAGGAGCTGAAGGATAAGCGGGTGAAAATTTAATTTCGTATTTATTTCCGTTTTTTCTCTTATTTTCCAAAGCTTGCTTGTCATAAACTTTTCATTATTCTCCCGGACACATAGAGACGAGGCGATGCCCCGTCTCTATGTTTTCGATATGTAAGATTTAAATTATAATTTTCACATCTATAGCTACGCCGGATCTTCCATCATTATATACCAAAAGCGGATTGATATCGAGCTCTTTTATTTCTGAAATTTCCTGGGCCAAAACCGAAATCCCATGCAGAATTTCAGCTGTTTCTTCCAACCCATACGGTTTTTGTCCGCGAGTTTCTTCAAAAAGAAACCTGAGCTTGCTTTCCTTCAGTTTACTTTTTATTTCTTCCAAGCTTGCCGGCGGAACCAGGAAATCCACCATCTTGAACACTTCGGTATAGATCCCGCCCAGTCCGAAAACGACGATCGGACCGAAGATGTCATCCTTCTTGATCCCGATGATAATCTCCGTCTGGATCTTCTGCATCGGTTGGACGATAAAATTTTCTCCTGAGAAATTACCCTCTATCTTTTGGATCGCCTCATCAAGTTCGGCCCGGTTTTTTATTCCCAAAATCAATCCTTGTTTGTCGGTCTTGTGCAAAACTTTGTCGCTGTCCACTTTTACCGCTGCAGGAAAAACGACTCCGGAAAGATCATGCTTGCTCCAAAATTCCAAGGTTTTTATCCCATACAGCTCCATTACCTGCTTGGCCTCGGAAAA
>DQBY01000068.1 GCA_003534085.1 Candidatus Moraniibacteriota bacterium
CTGGAATTGTCCTTGAAAGCAATCACGCTGTTTCCGGGATTTTTTTCCCACGGCTCTTTGACTATTTCAAAAAGCGTCTGCGGCATTTCCCTGCCGTCAATAACAATCTTGCCTCTGAAAAACCAATGGCGGCAATGCTCGCTATTGGACTGCCCATTGTCAAAGAGTTCGACATTTGTCGAGTTGCGCTTGAGATCATTTACAAAAAGGTTCAGATTAAAATCAATATCCCAATCGTCCCAACTCAGGCCCATGTCTTCATTTATCTTTTCCAGAGCCGCTCTGCCTTCTTCCAGAACCGGCACGATCTTCACCGCTTCCGGCGCCAAAGCCGTGACCAAAGTGGTCAGCGGTGTTTTGTAATGTTCCTGGGTCATCCGGTCGCAATGCAGTGCCACAAAAGCTTCTTCATTTTCACCTGACGCGAGTTTGTATCTCATAGAACGCTCAACCCGAACAATCTTGTACAACCCACCTTCACGGCAAGCTGAAAAAGTATTGGCCGCCCAAGGAGTTGTTGCGCTCAGTCTTGGACCGATCTCCACGACTCTTTCCTTTGTGAAGAATGATTTGCTACGAAGATATTGGGGTTCAAAAGTTTCGCCCAACATCCATTTCAACTTTTCCAGTTCTTCTGAGGAAAGCGCATAGGAAACCACTACGTAGTAACAGTATTCAAGCACTTCCGAAACTCTCTGATAAAAAACATACATCGAACGTCTCTTATTCTTTTTTAACTTTGACATTGTTAACCTCCTCCTATCATTTTCAAGATTTTTGCCAAACTTCTTCTGCCTATTTCCTCCAATCTCACCACATCCTTTCTTTTTCAGTTTTATTTTTTACTTCTACAAATTGTTAAGTAACATCTACCGCTTTAGGCTCCCTGGTCCGCCGAAACTTAACGCAAAGGCGACCTTTCCTAAAGTCCTTTATCGTAACAAATACGGCCGAAAAAGCAACTTGACCGGCCAATGATTTTATTTCATAAAAATACTTACTTTAATACTTACCTCCATACGTATTAAAATAAAAAGAGGCAACCCATCCCACGCATCCTGCGTGATTGATGTGTTGCCCCATATTTTACTATAAGCACCCTGCTATGTGCACAATTTTCCTTCCTTTTCTTTCACCAATTGAAAGTCTTCCTACTGCAAACATCTGGATACATTCCGGATAAAGTTCATGTTCTTTTTTGAGTCCCCTGTCCTTAATCGCATCCAGCCTATCGCCCGGATAAATTTCATAAGCTTTCTGCCCAATGATGGGGCCCGTGTCCTCGCCGTAGTCGACAAAATGCACTGTGCAGCCACCGACTTTGCAGCCATAATTGAATGTGTCCTCATAACCATGTTCACCGGGAAATGCTGGCAAAAGTGCCGGATGAATGTTCATGATCCTATGTACCCCACCGATATTAATGCGATTGATGGCAAAAGGCGAAAGGATATACATAAAGCCTGCCAGCGCAAGAAGGTCATATGGATACTTTTTTAATTCCGACAACAATCTTGCCTCAGCAATCGCACGCCGCTGGAAAAATATCCTGGCATTACTGGCTCTATGCATTACTGAGAGATATTCATTACTGTAAAGACACTGCTTGCGAAGAATCTCTTCCACATCGAAATCTGCCGGGAGCAATTCGTTGTTGGCTGGGTCACTCATATCGATTTTCTTCGTCAATTCGTAATCCACAACAAACGTCGAAATCCCTTCTACTTTTGCAAACTCCAAACCTTTGGCCTCCGAATTATCTGAGCCAACTACCACCACCTCTCCGTCAATTACTCCTGCCTTGCAGGCTTCGACAATCGCCTTCATGTTCGAACCTGTCCCTGAAATCAAAACTGCAATTTTCAGTTTTCCCATGGCTCTCTCCTTTTCTTTCTGAAGTTTATGAAATACTTCAGCCTCTCCCTCTTTATTTTTCACTGCATTTTATTGTCAAAGATCTCTTTACCCCTCCTTTCATAAAGTATTTTATCCTACCAAATCCGCTCAAAAATGCAAATTTAAAAGGTTGCGGTGCTGGGCCGACAACCTTTTGGTCAGTTATTTCTTTCCGGATTTTTTCCTCCTTTCTTGCTCTTCTTTTTTTATTCGTTCGGCGCACTTGAGCTTGCTGTCGTAAGTGCCGATGATCAAAAATCTTTCTTCGCAAGATTCCAGATATCCTTGCGAAAACATTTTCGGTTCCGGTTTTTGGGGCTTTTTTTCCTCTGCCCAAGCCGGAGATAAAGAACAAACTGCCAACAGCAAGGAAATGATTACTTTTCCCATCGGGCCTCCTTGGCTGGTTTTTTTGGGTTTTTACGCTATTTTACCTTAACAGAACAGTATACCAGAAAATATCAGCTTTGTCAAGCGGACTTACTTAAATTCTAATCTGAAGCGCAACATCGCCTTTCAAACAAAAAACGCAGAACTATTCTGCGTTTTTTGAATATCCGTACTGAAAAACAATTTATTGCAATTCTTCTTCCGCGATTTTCTTTACAAGATTCCCGTCGGCCTGCCCCTTGAGTTTCCCCATCGCCTGCCCCATGACTTTTCCGATATCCGCTTTCGTCGCTGCTCCGGTCGCCGTGATGACTTCCTTTACGATCTCGCGGACTTTTTCTTCGCTCATCTGTTCCGGCATGTATGCCATCAGAATTTCAATCTCTTTCTGTTCTTTTTCCGCCAGTTCCGGGCGTCCGCCGGATTCGAATTGCGCGATCGCGTCTTTTCTTTGTTTCACGGCGCGAGCGATGACCTCTTGGACTTCCGGATCAGAAAGACCCTCTTCCCTTTTCATCTTTTCTATCTCCACGTTTTTGATCATGGAGTCGAGCATCCTCAAAGTATCCCGCTTGGCCGCGTCTCCCGCCTTCATGGCGCTCTTCATGTCTTCAAATATTTGTTTTTTTAATAACATATTCTCATGAATCGTAAATCGCGCATCGCGCATCGCAATTTTGCATACGACACGTGATATGCGATACGAGATATGTGTTATGATTTATTCTTTCGGTATAAGTTTTTTCTTTACGTTTCGGAATGTAGCATCG
>DQBY01000076.1 GCA_003534085.1 Candidatus Moraniibacteriota bacterium
GAAACTATGGTCGGAGAGCGGGGGATAAAGTTGTCCGGAGGACAAAGGCAAAGGATCGGAATCGCGCGGGCTATTTTGGCCAATCCGAGAATTTTAATTTTTGATGAAGCTACCAGCAGCCTTGATTCTCATAGCGAGCAATTGATCCAAGAAGCGATGGACAAAATCAGCAAGGGAAGAACTGTCATCATCATCGCTCACCGTTTGAGCACGATCAAAAAAGCGGACAAGATAATCGTTCTGGAAAAAGGCAAAGTGATCGAGCAAGGCAGCCATTACGAGCTGGCCAAAGTCGACGGAGGCCTATATCAAAAACTTATCAAGCTTCAGGAGATGGGGGATGTGGGTTAAAAAATATCTCATCTTGCATGTCCTGCATTTTTCAGTACTGAGGTATGCGTTTAAATACGTATTAAAATTAAGAGAGAGGGTGTGGATAACTTTTTAAAAAACTGCCGAATTACGGCAGTTTTTTTATATTTTTCAGAGTGTTGACGCTTGTGGGGTGGTGGAGTAAAATAGAGAAGTGTTATAGAGGAGTGGTAAAAAGTGGGGGAAATTGCGAATTACGAATTTTTCGAAATTACGAATAAAATTTTTTGTAGTTTCGTACTTTCGCTCGATTCGTAATTCGTAATTTATGTTAATCGGAGAATATCAACATTCCATCGATCTGAAAAAAAGATTGGCCGTGCCAAGCAAGTTTCGTACTGAATTGAAAAGCAAGGTCGTGGTCACGAGAGGCTTGGACAAATGTCTGTTCATCTATCCGATGAAAGTTTGGGAAGAACTCGCGAACAAATTGGGAACTCTTCCGGTCGGAGAAGCGGGAACAAGAAGTTTCATCCGCTTGATGCTGACAGGAGCGACCGATGTTGATGTTGACAAGCAAGGAAGAATTTTGATTCCGGATTATCTGAAAGAATATGCCGGCTTGGGAAAAAATGTTGTCGTGGCCGGAGTATATAACCGCTTGGAAATTTGGGATGAAAAGAGATGGGCGGATTACAAGAAGCACGCTGAAAAAAATACGGATGAGATCGCGGAACAGCTGGGCAAGCTGGGAGTATACTAGAAAATTTTTAATTTTATAATTTTTAATTTTTAAATAAATCTTAATTTTTAATGTTTAAAAATTTGAACATTAGAAATTATTTATAAAATTCAAAAATTAAGAATTAAAAATTGATTGCATGACAATTCATAAACCTGTTTTACTTCATGAATCGATTGAAGGGCTAAACTTAAAATCTGGCGATGTTGTTGTGGACGCCACTTTGGGGGGAGGCGGACACAGCAAGAGGATTTTAGAAGAAATTGGGGAAGAGGGAGCTTTGATCGTTATGGATGTAGATTTTCAAGCAATCAAAGATTTCAAATTCCAAATTTCATCCGCCGCGGCGGACCAATTTCCAATAAAATCCCATCCCGAGTACTCGGGACAAATTTCAAATAAGATCGAGAGTCTTGGAAATATTTTTTTAGCGAATAGTAATTTTACCGGACTGGAGAATATTTTAAAGGAAATTGGAATTGAAAAAGTCGATGCGATTCTGGCCGATCTCGGATATTCGTCGATCCAGCTGGAAGATGAAAGTTACGGGATGAGTTTTCTTAAAGATTCCGAGCTGGACATGCGGCTGAACAAAGATCAGGATCTGAGCGCGAAGAAAATTGTGAATGAATACTCCCATAAAGATTTGGAAAGAATTTTGAAAGAATACGGAGAAGAAAAGTTTTCCGGCAACATCACGAATAAAATAATCGAACAAAGAAAAGAGAAAAAAATAGAAAAAACATCGGAACTGGTCGAGCTGATAAATCAGGCCATTCCGGAAAAATTCAAACACGGGAAGCTGCATCCGGCCACCAAGACATTTCAGGCGCTCAGGATCGAAGTTAACCGGGAGCTGGATAATCTGGAGAAATTTGTTCCCGCCGCGATCAAATCGCTGAAGCCGGGAGGAAGGCTGGCCATCATCTCGTTCCATTCATTAGAAGACAGAATCGTTAAAAATATATTCAGGGTTCAGGCAAGGGGATGTCTGTGCCCGCCGGATTTTCCGAAGTGCGTCTGCGGACACGAAGCTGAGGTAAAAATAGTTACCAGAAAGCCGATTGTCCCGGGCGAAGAAGAAAGTTTGGAAAATCCAAGATCCAGAAGCGCAAAACTTCGCGTCTGCGAAAAGCTGTAGGCTTACCCCGCACTAATTCCGATAAAAGCGTCTGATAGTCGGATGATTAGTGCTCGGATTCGCCTTCGGCTTCAGAAAACAAAAATAAAAATTTTCTGCATAGAATTAGTGCGGGGTCTCAATTTTGTAGCTCCGCGCAGCGGAGACAAAATTGGAAAAACAAATAAAAAATAAAATTTCGGGGGGCCGAAAATCATGTCAGTAGTCTTATCAAGGAAGAGAGGGGAGTTTTCAAGAATAAGAACAAAAAATGCTTCCGTAAGCAGAGCTTTTAAGTTTAGAAAATCAAATCTTAATAATTACAGAGAAGGGAAAATGAAGCTGAACTCCATCATGTTTGTCATGGCGGGACTTTTGATCTTTTCCGGCT
>DQBY01000085.1:0-2257 GCA_003534085.1 Candidatus Moraniibacteriota bacterium
AGAGCGAAAGAAGCCGGGGCTTAGAAAAGCTAGACGAGCTCCGCAGTGGGCGAAGCGTTAAGTGAGCGCCTCAGGCAGTGCATCCTTGAATAGGTAAAATAAACATCTGCGAGTGCAGATGTTTTTTGACCCGAAAAGCGTATTTCCGGCGAAGTAAAAACGGCGTTGTTTTAAGCTATGGCATCAGAACAGAGGGTATTTTTTTTGATATTCAGCTAGCGTATCCCCAAAATGCTTGTCGATTCCGGGAAGATGATTGAATGGATGTCGGAACCGGAACCGGTTTCTTTTTTATCCGTGAAGAAGACTCTTTCAAGATTGTGGACATAGGTGATGAAAGGGGTGCTGATCTCCGTTTTCAAAATATCCATAGTTATCCTGCGATCACGCGCGTCGAGCTCAATAATCTTAATGTCTGGTCCGACGCTGAAAATTACATGCTCGTAATCTTTGTGCCACTGCACATTTTTTAATTGCTCGGAATATCTGGTTATATTTTGGATATCATCCTCGTTTCTTTCCGGCTGCACCGTCCATTTTCTTAAGAAATAAACGGACAGTTCATTGTTGGTCCAAAAAAGGAGCTTTTTCCCGTCATCTGAAAATTGGATTCCTTCCCCGCCGGAAGCGATTTTTTTGAAATATGAACCAGCCTCTCCTTTATTATATATGAACAGATCCTTGTTCGTGTTCAGGAAAGCGATTCTGGAATCATCATAGACGATCAGTCTTTCGTTCGGCTCTGCAATTTCAGCCGGAAAATCATAAGTGATCTGAGTCTTTGATGATCCGTCTAAATTCGCCTTAAAGACCATCTCGTTAGGCCTTTGCGCCCAATAGACATTTGACTTTGATATGTCGAAACATGAAACATCGGAGGCGATCCGCGCGATGTCTTCTCTGTTGGAAATATGCGCCCTTAAGAGATCGTCTTGATGCATAAAGAAAAGATAGTTCTTGTCTTTCGGATCCCATCGGACATTTTTTATCTCCTTTTTTCCTAAGAATTCATTAAGGTTGAAGGATTCTTTTGAAACCGGATTGATGATGAAATATGAATATTCTGTTTCCATTTCCACCTTGCTCGCATTTTTATCCAATTTTGAAGTTGTGAATACGGGAATGCTTCTCTGAAGAGGAACGGAAAGGCGGTCCTCTTGCGGAGACCACTCGATATTCTCTCTGCGCTCATCATCGGCTAAGCGCCATCCGGCGAAATGAAAATTTTTTTCTATCGTTTTATTCTTTATATTAAGGATCTGCACGCCGGTTCCGGACGTGTCAGTCCTAGTGAGGATAATCTGGGAACTTTTTGGAGAAACGAAAAATTTTTCAGCTCCTCCCGTCCGGTATGGTGTTTTTTCGTAATTATTCCGGACTAACAGTATGTTCCAGAATTCAGTGGAAAGGCCGCTGTGGATAGTTGCACTTTTTTCCCATTTTTGAAATCCGGGAGCTGAGAGCGATATGTGATATTGGCGCGGAATCAGGCCGGTCAGATTGTATGAGCTATTCATCCTGTCGATTTTCGCGGGTGATTCCATCTCTCCGTCAATGATTACGGAAAAGTTGTCCGGATTAGCCTTAAGAGTTATTGTTCCGCTATGCACAAAAACACCTCGATCAAAATCGAAGCGATATCCCGTGGCATTAAGGACGATGGCAGGCGCGACTATGATGAATAGCGCGACCAATGTCCAGAAAAATATGGTTCTTTTTAATTTATCCATGTAAAATTTTTGCAAAATGGAATCGCGTCTGTCTTTTTTGATGGGATGCGATTGTCTGTATTTTAGAACAAAATTTGCCTTTTGTCGAGGGGGATAGCCCCCCGGATTGACAATTATCCCAAAAGGCTATAAAATAGCTTATGTAACTGGGATAACTAAATAGGCGGCTTTTGGCTGGCTTTTATAAAATTATGTTAGCAATTATCAAGACCGGAGGAAAACAATACAAGGTTCAGGAAGGGGATAAGATCAAAATTGAGAAACTTGAAGGCGAAGTCGGAGACGTGATCTCTTTCGAAGAAGTCTTTTTTGTCGGAGATGAAAAGGACGTAAAAATTGGAAACCCGATCGTAAAGGGAGCAAAGGTCGAAGGAAAAATTTTGAAAACTTCAAAGCAGAAAAAAGTTACAGGTATCAAGCATAAGGCTAAGAAAAGATACTTGGTGAAATTCGGACACAGGCAGATAATGACAGAGGTTGAGATAACTAAAATCGCGTAACGCATATCGCATATCGCATATCGCATA
>DQBY01000085.1:2267-3009 GCA_003534085.1 Candidatus Moraniibacteriota bacterium
AAAGATGCTTTTTGTTTTTGGATAAAAAAAGCCCAGAGGTTTAGTGCCTCCGGGCGGGTCCTTACTATGAGGGATCAAAACGTAGTATGATCCTCCAAGCTTTTCTTCTCAGGGGGTTTTCCTGTCGGAATACCGCTGATAGTGTATCCTGTATGCCTGCTTCTGGCGCAAGGAGGAGCACCGGTTCTGCTTTTGTAGCAATCCCCACAGAGGACGTGTTTTTTGCATTCCTGTCGGATACTCAAGGTTGGCTTAAGTACAAGTCTTTGCTTCATTTCGTCCTCCTATTTTGCTTGCTGATTTTTTTCTTTTATTCAGGCTAGGTACTGTATGTTGAAAAGTAAATCCTCCATCGGGAAGGTGCAGGAATTCTCCTTTGCTCTTTACGTTCGAGTCTTCCTTGTGGAGTTCCCTTTCTATCTTTTTTGCATATTTGTTTAGTAAGATTTCTTTCATGCCAAGCCTCCTTTTTTAATTTAAAGAACCACTTATTATAACAACTCTCTGCGATTTGTCAATGCTGCAGAGAGTGTCGCTTCGTCGGCATATTCGATGTCGCCGCCTGTTGCCAAGCCTTTAGCAAGGCGGGAAATTTTTATCGGTAAATTCAAATCCTTAATTTGTCTTTTTAGATAGAGTGCTGTTGCATCGCCTTCCGTTGTCGGATTGGTCGCCAGCACGATCTCTTGGGTATTTTCTGCCTTTATTCTATCTAAAAGTTCGGAAATTTTCAAGTTGCCGC
>DQBY01000047.1:0-5257 GCA_003534085.1 Candidatus Moraniibacteriota bacterium
AGTAGCTGCGCGAAAGCGAGATTCGTTTGCGTAACACATCGTTTTTCGCGAAAGTGCCTGGATCTTTTTGAAGAACGGCAATGTTTTGGCTTTTCAGCTTTACATTTCACCTTATTGATGCTAGTTTTAATAAAGTCTAAGCATTTCTTATGAACCTTATTCCGGCGCAAATTATCCAATATCTGACAATCGCAATCATAATAATGATTTTTGGCCTGCTTCTTTGGAATATTATGCTTCAATCAGATTTACGAAAATTGATCAAAAAAAATGAAACTGTCTTTGCCGGACAAAAGGCTAAAAATCTGGAAGAAGTCATCCTTCAGCAGGCAAAAAATCTGAAAACGCTGGATAAAGACATTCAGGAGCTCTACAACATATCCAATCAGATCAACAATTTAGCTTTCCGAGGGCTGCACAAGACGGCCATGGTCAGATTCAACCCATTCAAGGAAGTCGGCGGCGACCAAAGCTTCGCGATTGCCCTGCTCAACGGAAAAAACAGCGGAGTTGTAATATCTTCACTATTCACCCGGGAAGGGACGCGAATCTACTCAAAATCGATCACGGCCGGAAAGTCCGACAAGCACCCGCTCACACAAGAGGAAGAACAGGCCATCAAAATCGCACTGACAAACGAACCGAAGAAAATAAATTAGAATTTTGTAATTTTTAATTTTTGAATTTTTAAATAACTTAATTTTTAATTTCTAAACATTTCTGTCTGTAATGTTGGATGGTTTAAAAATTTTAATTTTAGAAATTATTTACAAAATTAAAAATTATAAAATTAAAAATTGATCAATTATGGACGAAACAATCAAAAAAACCGTCAAACTACCCGCAACCGTCACTGTTAAAAAATTCAGCGAGCTTTTGGGCATGCCTATCGGAGCGGTAATTACAGAACTGATGAAAAACGGGATCTTGGCAACCATAAATGAGCAGATCGACTTTGAAACAGCGTCCATCATTGCTCAGGATCTCGGATATGAAGTTGAAGAGGAAGTTGTTGAAGCGGGAGAATCCATGACACTTGAAAAATTGTTGGAAATTTTGAAAAAAGAAAAAGAATCAGAATCAGACGTGGTCCTGCAGTCCCGTCCGCCTGTTGTCACGATTTTGGGACATGTCGACCACGGAAAAACCACTTTGCTGGACACGATCCGAAAAGCCAACGTGGCCGCCAAGGAATCCGGCGGGATCACCCAGCACATTAGCGCCTATCAAGTGAAAAGGAAAGGTAAATTGATAACCTTTGTCGATACCCCGGGACATGAAGCTTTCAGCGCCATGAGAGAACGAGGCGTCAGCATTGCCGATATCGCTATTCTTGTTGTCGCTGCTGACGACGGAGTACGGCCGCAGACCAAAGAAGTTATCGAATACCTTTTAGCCAAGAAAATTCCGACTATCGTCGCTATCAACAAAGTTGACAAGCCTGAGGCCAACATCCAGAGAGTGAAACAGGAGCTGGCGGAAAATAATATTCTTTTGGAAGAATGGGGCGGACAAGTTTTGAGCTCTGAGGTCAGCGCCAAGCAAAACATCGGCATCGACGGACTTTTGGAAAATATTTTGCTCGTGGCCGAAGTGGAAGATTTCAGGTCGGATTACAAAAGAGACGCTTTGGGCGTCGTTCTTGAATCGCATCTTGATCCTCAAAAAGGTCCGGTCGCGACCATCCTGGTCAAAACAGGCATGTTGAAAGAAGGACAAGATATCATTGCCGGAGCAACACACGGAAGAGTGCGCCGGATCGAGGATTTTACCGGGAAAAGAATGACAACTGCCGGTCCATCGACTCCGATCAGCATCATCGGCCTTAATGCCGCGCCTAACAGCAATGATATTTTGCAAGTAATCACGGAAAAATCACTTTCCCGATCGCGCTTTGACGAGTTGAAAGGACTTTCGAAAACTCAGACCGGGAGCCTCGGGGGTGATTTGTCAGCCCAAAAGATTTACAAAACGATCGCGGATGAAAAAATAAAAAAACTGAATGTAATTTTGAAAGCGGACGTGCAGGGATCATTGGAAGCTATCCATCAGATCCTTGGAGAAATAAAATCGGACGAAGTGGCTATTAACTATATCGCGACAGGTGTCGGTAACACGACTGAATCAGAAGTGCGCTTGGCTCAAAGCACGCACGCGGTAATCTTCGGGTTTAATGTGGAAACAACGCCAGTCGCCAAACGGCTCGCGGAAAACAGCAAGGTAGAGATAAAAAATTATAAGATCATTTACGAACTGGTCGAGGATATAAAGACTCGATTGATAGAGATGCTTCCGATGGAAACCGAAAGGACCGAGCTCGGAAAGATGAAGGTGCTGGCAATTTTCAAAACCGGAAAGAAAGACATGATCATCGGAGGAAAAGTCACTGATGGAAAAATCGTCCATGGCTCGCTCATCGACGTAGAAAGAAACGACGCTGTCATCGGAAAAGGAAAACTCTTCAATCTGCAGCAGAACAAAGTCAATGTCGACGAAGTGGCATCCGGAAATGAATGCGGAGTGACGTTTGAAGGAGAAACTAAAATCAAAGAAGGAGATGTCTTGATTTCGTACACGGAAGAGTCGAGGAAAAAAACGTTGTAAAAATATTTCTAAAAATTGCGATAATTCAGCCTTACAAAATTTTCCCAGAATTCAAGGAAGTGAGCGTTAAGAAATTTTTAGGTCCGCCGCGGGGCAACCAAAAATTTTAGCGAACGGACACAGAATTCGTAGGAAATTTTGTCCGGCTGAGAGTTCTTTTTGTTACTTTTTCTTGCGGAAAGAAAAAGTAAGAATTGTAAATTTATGTCTGCGAGAATCACTAAAATCAATTCCCTCATCCAACAACACATGGGTGAAATCTTGACCAAAGACATCAGCCTGAAGGCCGGTGTTTTTGTGACTGTGTCAAAAGTTGACACGACTCCCGACCTCCGCTATACTCGTATATTCATCAGTATTTTCCCGGAAAAGGAAATTGATTATACGGTGAAAACCCTCGAAAAGGAACTTTACCAAATACAGGGCAAACTTAACAAACGGCTCGTTATGAGACCATTGCCAAAGATTGAGTTCAAAGTCGACATGACGGAATCAAGAGCTGATGAGATTGAAAGGCTGCTAAAAGAAATTTAGATAAAATGCGATCTAAAATCGCATTTTATTTTGAAAAGTAATTAGCCGAGGGAATCAAAAAGCTTGGCTTTAAGGAGAAGTCCGCCGCGGACGACGGGGAAAAGCCGAGCTTTGATTTAGTATCCGGCGGGTTTTCTAAAGCTAAGCTTTTTGCAGGTTCGACATCTCCTCTATAAAACTTAGCTTTAGAGCAAGAGTTTCTTTGTAACTTTCTTTGCGGTCAAAGAAAGTTAGCCCCGTAATTTAAGAAGAGCAATTATGCAAAAATTTGCAAAAGAATTTAACACCCTCAATTACGTCATCAAAGAATCTGAAAATATTCTTCTTTTCGCGCATTCCCGTCCTGACGGAGATACGGTCGGATCCAACCTGGCGCTTTATGAATATATCAAGAGCCTGGGAAAATCTGTAACGGTCGCGTGCTATGACCCTTTCCCGGATTACCTCAAAGATCTTTCCGGAATTAAATTTATCAACCCTGATAATTTAGAAGTTTCCAAATATAATCTCATCATCGCTTGCGACAGCGTAGAGCGAGGCTTCCAAAAATTTAAAGGCAAATTTTCCGAAAACCAAGTAGTTGCTATTCTTGACCATCATCCTGACATAACTATCACAGGCGATATAAATATAATTGATGCGAAATATTCTTCCGTCTGCGAAATCGTTTATGATTTTTTTCTTTTCAACAAGATTGAAATCAACCGGTCTATTGCGAATTTCCTCATGCTTGGAATCCTCGGGGACACCGGTTCTTTCCAACATTCGAACACCACTCCGCATGTCATGAAAATCGCTTCCGATCTTATGAAGCACGGAGCTTCCATTTCTAAAATAATCAACACTGCCTATGCCAATAAAAACATTTCCACTCTCAAGCTCTGGGGAAAGGCCTTCGAAAAAGCCAGGATCAATCATGATAACGGAATGATCGTTTCAGTTCTGACCCAAAAAGATCTGGATGAATGCAACGCCGGTTCCGACGACATCGCGCAAGTTTCGACCATTCTCAACACTGTTCCGGGAACAAAATTCGCACTCGTCCTTTCCGAAAGAGAAGGCGGCATCATCAAGGGAAGCCTGAGAAGTGAAGAATACAAAGGCGTGGACGTATCAAAAATAGCCGCCCAATTCGGCGGCGGCGGACACAAACTCGCTTCGGGATTTGAGATCAAAGGCAAGATCCAAAAAACTAAAGATGGATGGGAAATAATTTAACCCAATTTCCCTAAAATCCCAAAACGCCCTAAAATAAAATCATGCATGTAGGAGCTCACGAATCAATCGCCGGCGGAATCCAAAACGCCCCAGAACGGGCGCATGATTTAGGCTGTGAAGTTATGCAAATTTTCACCCTCCCCCCACAAGGCGGAAAAATCCCCGAACTGACTCCGGAAATTATAAAAGAATTCACGATGCGCGTTATGCGATATGCGATACGCGAAACATATATCCACACCCCCTATTACATCAATCTAGCCTCCGCCTCGAACCGTATCCGCTACGGCTCATCAAAAGCCATCCGCGAAGAATTGGAGCGAGGAAATCTTATCGGAGCAAAATATGTGATGACCCATCTGGGTTCAGCCAAAGAATTGGGACAGAAAGAATCGATCGAAAAAGTAGCGCATATGCTCCAAAAAACTTTGGAAGGATATTCCGGAGAAACAAAATTAATCTTGGAGAACAGCGCCGGAGCGGGAGAAATCATCGGAGATGATCTGAAAGAACTTGGAGAGATAATTTCCAAAACAAACAGTCCTGCCATTGCCGGAATATGCTTGGACACTCAACATTCTTTCGCATCGGGATATGATTGGCGCGACTTTGAAAAAACTTTGCAAAGGATCGATGAAGAAATCGGATTGGAAAAAATAAAATCGATCCATTGCAACGACAGCCAGACCGATTGTAGATCCAACAAAGACCGCCACGAACATATCGGCCAAGGAAAAATCGGGCTCGAAGCTTTTCAGAACATCGTGAACTTCGCCAAGAAAAATAATATAGATTTGATTTGCGAAACCGAATCTCCGGAAAATAAAAACGACATCCAAACATTAAAAAAAATGATTGCTGCGCAAAGATATAATCTGTCATCCCGGACCCGCCCCTGGCG
>DQBY01000047.1:5367-5526 GCA_003534085.1 Candidatus Moraniibacteriota bacterium
ACGAAGTAAATCTGAAAAAAGTTTTAGATTATTGTAAAAGCAACAATATCAAAACTATTATCTGCTGCGGGGATCTGGCGTCGCAGGAGACTTTGGATTTTTTGAATGATAATTTTGAAGGAGTCATCCACTACACTTTCGGCAATATGGACAACGATC
>DQBY01000074.1:0-4251 GCA_003534085.1 Candidatus Moraniibacteriota bacterium
CAGATAAATTCTAAATCCTAAGCACTAAATTCCAAACAAATTCAAATTTTCTAAATACAAAATTCAAAACGTTTTGAATTTAAATATTTGGATTTTGATATTATTTAGGATTTGAGATTTTGGATTTTGGATTTTCGTGCCATGCACGGCTGGGTTGTCCCATTCGGAAATCCCCGGATCAAAGTTTGCTTAACAACTCCCCGAGGCTTATCGCAGCCAGCTACGTCCTTCATCGCTTCTTAATGTCAAGGCATTCACCATATGCATTAGTATTACCGCTCTTAAATTTAAATTTACCCCGTGAAATACTCCGCCATAGGCGGAATTTCACTGGGTGAATTAGCAGTTAACAATCTCCAATATGGAAATTTATCCTCACACCAATTGAGGAGCGATTCATTGAATCGCGGAGGATTTGTATTCATCTTAAGAATTGGAGCGGCAGACAGGAATTGAACCTGCGACCCCCACACTGACTGCCAGGTGCTCATTCCGCTGAGCTACTACCGCCCATCTTAAGAAGAAGAATCCTCAATTGGTGTGGGGACACGTCAACTGTTGTTCTTTCTACTATTGCAATTTTTTTCTACATTTTTCCTAACGTGACCGTTGCGAGATCACATTAGGGACTAACCACGAAACATCTAACCTCGCTTCCGCAAGCTCAAGGAAAAATATCTGTGATAGACCTTGTCCAACATTCGCTCTCTCTTCTGTAAGAATATTGAACTATTTATTTGTAAAAGTTCGCTTTAACGCGGAAACTGTTGGATGCAGGCCGTCAGAGACAGGCATAGTAATTTGCATCCAGAAGTTTCAGCATTATTCGATATTGTAAATTTTATATTATTGGGCACATCCTCCTTCGCCGGGCTTCGGCGGGATTTATTGTCCGGCCGATCCGCGGCGGATCGAAGGCCAATAAAAAAACCGCTTTTCAGCGGGTCTTAGACAAAACTAAAACCAAAGGTCACCCGCTCTTTTTCTTATTAAATTTGATGGAAATTATCATTAAAGACTTTCCCCCGAATTAATTAGTTTTTAACTTTTTTGGACGTGTTGCTATTCTAGCAACTCTTTAAAAGACTGTCAACCCCGCCTAACTTCCAACTGTTGATAACTCTCAGGAACACAATTCTCTCAATATTTATCTATTTTAAGGGAAAAGAAACGCGAAGTCAAGCGACTGTTCGCACCACGAAAAAGAAGTGACCTTAAGCACAAAAAAAACGGCCAGCATGGCCGTTTTTTTAGCTTTTTATTTCCTCGACATCCCCTCCCTGACTTTTTTAAGCAAAGAAGCTGCTTCGTCTCTTCCGCCAAGCCCGAAAGCCAATCCGCCAGCGATAACCGCGAAAGCCACGATTCCGATGAACAATGCATTGACGAGAGAAGGCGCAATTTGAAGCTGGATAAGTGCCGCTAAAACACCGAAAATGATGATTGCCCATTTAGCTACCATGGCCAGGAAATGCGTAGCCGCATCGTTCATTTTTTCCGTGGCTGAATGGATCAACTGATACACAAAATTTCCCAAAAGAATCGCGACTGTCAGGATGATTACAGCGGCTGCCACATTTGGAAGATAGAAAATTATCCTATTTAAAAGATCAGTCACCTGGGTTAACCCCAAAATATTTACTGCCGTCATCAAAAAAATCAAAATTATGAACCACTTCACCAGCCCGGCTAAAAGCCAAGCTACGCCATATCTCCTGTCCCTTTCTTTGACATGAAAAATCCCGATTTTTTCGAGTCCTTCGTCGACTTTCAAAACTTCGATCACTTTTCGGATCAAAGCGGCAATTGCTGAGGCGATTATCCAGCCGACCAAAAAAACGAGAATCGCGGCTACCAGATCGGGAATAAAGCTGATAAATTTCTGCCAAGCCTCCAAAAATGATGAAGCGATGGCATTACCCCAGTCTTGAACGTTTTCCATAAATTTTTATTCGCCAGCCTTTGTTAATCAGGGCATAAAGGCGCTAAATTAGTTATATCCTAAGTACAACTTAAATTTATCCATATTTCTTATCCATATTTCCGACTATTTCAAATTTAAAAAACCATCCCTTGACTCATAGCAACTGTTCAGAAGACGCAGAGGCGTGCGGAGTTCCCTAAGGGTGTACCATATCTCTTTTCTTTAGTATCATAAGGCTATGGATGCTATCTATTTCCGATCACCCAAAAAAAGCAAACCTTTCTTTTCAGCTAAAAGAATATTTTTGATCATATCCGCTCTTTTAGTTCTGGCCGGCATGGCTTATGGATTTTTTTTCGGCCATAAGATTTTTTCCGCAAGCAAAAAGATGAATTTCGGCGCCGGCGCCGGACAGGAAAGGTCTTTCGTGCGAACAATAAAATCGCTGGCCGGACCGGACATGTCCGGACTGAAAAGTTCTTCTCCTGATCGGATAAATATTCTTCTTCTGGGCGTGGCGGGAAAGGGCAAGCCGGGACAATTTTTGACTGACACTATCATGATTGCGAGCATAAATCGAAAAACAGACAGGATCGCCTTAATTTCCATTCCTCGCGATTTCTATGCCTCACTTCCGGAATCAGGAATTCAAAGAAAAATAAATACTTTTTACCAGATCGGTCTTATTAATTCCGACGGGGACGCCTCCCGGTCGATCAATCCGCTTCTCAAAGCCGTAAAGGAGATGACCTCATTAGAGATGGACTATTGGGCCGTACTCAATTTCGACGGATTTCAGAAAATGATCGACGACATCGGCGGAATCAATATCATGAACGAGAGAGATATCTATGATGCTCGCTACCCCGGACCGAATTACAGCTATGAAACATTTGAACTGCAAAAAGGATTCCACCATCTCGACGGCGCAACTGCTCTGAAATATGCGCGCGAGCGGCACAATGATCCAAAAGGAGATTTCGGTCGGGCCAAAAGGCAGCAACAGATCATGCAGGCTGCGAAAAATAAAATCTTCTCAGCTTCAACCCTGCTCAACCCTCTCGCGCTCAGCAGTCTTCTGGATACCCTGGGCGATAATATCACGACCAATATCACTTCGGATGAAATAGGAATTTTTTTGGATCTTGCCAAAAAATTGGATACTCAAAATATAACCAATGTGGTCCTGGATGCTTGGAACAAAGACAGCCTGCTCAAAGTTTCCCACGCGCAAACCGGAGATGTGAGAACATTTATCCTTGTTCCGCGAGTCGGCAATTACAGCGAAATCCAAGAGCTGGCGGAAAATATTTTTGATCTGGATGAAATAAAGAGGAAACGCGCTGAAATCGAAAAAGAAAACGCCACGATCGCAATCATCAACAAGAGCGGGAACCCAAAAATCATGCTCCGGATCAAAAAACTTTTGCAGGAAAATCTCAATTACAAAAACGTGATAATCTTGAACGACACGGACAAAAAGATTTCAGAAAAAACAGCAGTGTATGATTCCACCGATGGAACGAAGCCTTTCACTTCCAACGAACTCGTCACAAAACTGCCTGCTGACATCTCATATTCAAAATATCATCTGATCAATGCAGGGAATATCCGGCCCGATATCACGGTTATCATCGGGAAAGACCTGATCAAGCTGTATGATATGGAAGAAGGAACTATGGAAGAATTAAACAAGGCGCGGGATAACGAGGACTTTTGAATCATTTCAATCCGCAACACTGTCCGGCACAGAGCCGCGCAAGATTGACATCTTCAGCCGCAATCTTTAAAATATATCAATGCTATTAATAATTTTTTTACCCGCATGTTAAATAATACGAATATTCCCGACTTCAAGCAATTAGGACAGAAGCTGACCAATAACTCCAAAGAGGCTCTGTCGCAATCCGCGAAATTGGCGAAAAAGTTCGGCTACTCCGAAATTCTTCATATCCACCTTCTGTATGCTGTCTTTCTGAAAGAAGGCAGTCTGGGCGGCAACATCTTGGCCGATTTAGGATTGTCAGATCAGCTCTTCCAAAAAATATTAAAAGATGGTTCTCCTAAAATTAAGAAAATGGAAGTTTTTATCTCTCCCGCTCTGGAAAAAATAATCATCAAATCTTTTTCGGCGGCAAGAGAATTCGGCTGCCCATACGTGGGCACGGAGCATCTGGTTTATTCCCTGATCGGGTCCGAAGACGCGCTGATAAGAAAAATATTATCCAGCCTTGATCCCCAAGCCAAGAAGGACGTCCGTCAATCCTTGAAGTCGCTGATGGAACCGGATATTTTATCCAACATCTCCAGGATGTTCAATCTGCCGG
>DQBY01000074.1:4328-4638 GCA_003534085.1 Candidatus Moraniibacteriota bacterium
CTGATAGGAAGAGAAAAAGAAATCGAACGGATGGTGAACATATTGGGAAGGAAAAACAAGAACAATCCTCTTTTGGTCGGAGATCCGGGAGTCGGAAAGACGGCGCTTGTCACCGGGCTGGCCCAGCGCATCAATTCAGGCGACGTTCCCAATTCTCTTTTCAGGAAAAAAATAATGAACCTGGATGTGGCTCAACTGATTGCCGGAACCAGTTTTCGAGGAGAATTTGAATCCCGCCTCAAAGAAATTATCAAGGAGGCTAAAGAAAACAAAAACGTCATCCTGTTTATAGATGAAATCCATAATATTG
>DQBY01000118.1 GCA_003534085.1 Candidatus Moraniibacteriota bacterium
TTCTGGTGAAATTCGGTTTTAAGGATTTTTGTCACTACGACGCTCCCGACGATAGAGTTTCTTCCGGAATCCGACCTAATTTTGTCACCACAATTGAAGGCAGTAATAAAAACAAATTCATCTGGATCATTACGCATATAGATATTGTTCCTCCGGGAGAATTGCGCCTTTGGAGCCACGATCCCTATAAAGTGTATGTAAAGGACAGTCATCTTTTCGGCCGCGGCGTGGAAGACAATCAGCAGGATATGGTTGCCTCTATTTTCGCCGCCAAAGCTTTTATTGATGAGGGATTGATGCCGGAGCATTCCATTAAGCTCGCTTTTGTTTCCGATGAAGAAACTTCCAGCAACAAGGGGCTTTTTTACATGATAGATTCCACGGACAATCTTTTTAACCTAAATGATTTGATTGTTGTTCCTGATTCGGGAAGTCCGGATGGATCGTTAATCGAAGTCGCAGAAAAAAGCATGCTGTGGATTTGTTTCAAAACAAAAGGCAAACAATGCCATGGTTCCAATCCGCATTTGGGAAATAACGCTTTCGTCGCCGCATCGCATCTGGTTACGAAATTAATCAAATTGAGAAAAATTTTTCCCAACGTCGATCCTCTTTTTGATCCGCCGCAAAGCACCTTCGAACCGACGAAAAAAGAGGCGAATGTGGGAAATATCAACACGATACCCGGCGACGATGTCTTCTGCATGGATTGCCGAGTTTTACCGGAATATGATTTGCGGGATGTTGTCGCGGCCATCCAAAAGATTGTTCGTAAGATTGAGAAAAAATTCAGTGTGCGGATAGAGATTTCCACCGCGCAGTATGTGCAATCGGCCACTCCTACGTCTACCGATGCTCCCGTCGTCATGGCTCTTTCGGAAGCCATCAAGGACGTGTACCATCTTAAAGCTTTTACCGGAGGTGTTGGAGCGGGAACAGTCGCTTCCTATATCCGGAAGCATAATTATCCTGTGGCCGTCTGGTCCAAAACCAATCAGACCGCTCATCAGCCTGACGAAAACTGTCCCATTGGCAACATCCTTGGAAACGCCAAGGTTTTCGCGCACTTATTCTTACAAAAACAGCTGTGACCATGCGTAATATCGATCATAAACGCCTTATTTTCCGGCTTTACATCTATCATCAATTCTGTTGCATTGAATAAATCAACGTGATAGGAATCACGTATTATGTGTATGAATCCAACGATGGTGAATATAGCGCTAATAATTTGATATATTTCATGTTTTAGAGGCTGATACCTATTTGAGACAGTTAATAGAAAGCTCCGATGTAGAGAAAATTTCCTTTGCCGATCACGCTTTACTGAAAAATCTCTGCGGCGAGAACGACAAGCATTTAAAGCTTATTGAAAATCTGGAACCCGTTAAGGTTAAAGCGTGGGGAAATAACATTACCATTTCCGGACAAGACGGCGTTGTCCGCAAAGTCAGCACCCTGTTACAGCAGCTCTACGCGATCATGGAAAAAGGCTGGCATCTTCAGTCATCGGACATTGATTACGCGCATCGCATTCTTTCTGAAGACATTCATTTCGAGCTGGCAAATATCTTTCTCGACACTGTTTTCATCTCTTCCCAGAAAAGAGTGATCACACCTAAAAGCATCGCTCAAAGACTTTACATCGAATACATGAGAAATTACGATATGATATTTTCCATCGGCCCCGCCGGAACCGGGAAGACCTATCTGGCAATGGCCATGGCGGTATCCTATCTGCTGGAAAGAAAAGTTCAAAGAATCATTCTGGCGCGACCAGCGGTGGAGGCGGGAGAACGATTGGGATTTCTGCCCGGCGACTTGGCGGAAAAAGTCAATCCCTATCTTCGTCCTCTTTATGACGCTCTTTATGATATGATTGATATGGAAAGAGCGTCCGCGCTTATCGGTAAAGGATTAATTGAGGTGGCTCCTCTGGCTTTTATGAGAGGCAGAACGCTGAATGATGCTTTCATTATTCTGGATGAAGCGCAAAATACAACCTCCGAACAAATGAAAATGTTTTTAACCCGGCTCGGATTTAACTCCAAAGCGATAATCACCGGCGACATTACCCAGGTTGATTTGCCCATGGATAAAACATCCGGCCTGATTGAAGCGGAAAAAATATTGAAGAAAACAGAAAGTATTCGTTTCGTTTACTTTTCAGAAATTGACGTAATCAGACACCCGCTCGTTCAGGATGTTATCAAGGCTTACGCACGGTCAGAAAAACAAAAATCCACCAATTCCAATAAATAATTCATATGAATTTCTTAAAATCACTCAAAACAGACGCTGAAAAATATTTTCGGAAATTGCTGAAAAAAAGCAATATGTCGTTTGATTTCGTGCGGAACAGTCTTTTTCAAAGATGGATGATCGCGATTGTCTTATGTCTGATTTTAGCGATTATCATGGCTCCTGAATTTCACGTTTCAGAACCTCAGCTTCAACTCGGCATGATAGCTCCCAGGAACATCAAAGCGGATCAGGCCTTCCTTGTTGAAGATAAACAGGCCGCCGAACAAAAGAAAATCGAGGACGCGGAAAACGTTAAACCTGTTTACGATTTCGACAGTAATCTTTCCGAAAAAATCAGAAAGAAATCCGTCAAAGCATTGGCAGGCGCTGCTGAAAGATATCAAAATTCCTTAAAGGGAAAATCTCCGGAGAATGTTCAGATCAACATAAGCGAATTACAGAAAGAAAAAAGACGCCTTGAAGCCAGCCTCGGTATTTATTTGAGCTCCGAAGAATTCTATGTTTTAAATGAAAGCAAATTTTCCGATGACATACAGCAAATGTTCTCCCGCCTTATTGTTTCGTTCTACGATGACAGATTCATCACGAACGACACCTTCGGCAAATCGGAAAAACAAAAGGGTATCGTTGTCAGAAATCTGAAAACCAAAACCAAGGAAGAAATAAAAGATCCTTCTTTATTGTTGAATATTCAGGAAATTGACGAAACACTTCAGAAGAAAGTCAATATGGTCTTCAGAGATGAATCAAGTACAGTAAAAGAAACGGCTTTTTCTGTCGTAAAAAAATTAATCGAACCTAATCTGTCATTCAACAAAGAGGAAACCCAGAAGAAAAGACTGTCCATTATCGGAGATGCGAATCCAACCTTTTTTCAGGTACAGAAAAATGAAATGATCGTCCGCGAAG
>DQBY01000121.1 GCA_003534085.1 Candidatus Moraniibacteriota bacterium
TCGAAGTTCCGACTTGGTAAGTCGGTTTTTTGTTTTTTATCCAACGGTAACTGTCTTCATCTTTTTTGGCTGTGTCGTGCAGGCTGCCTTGCAGGAAATTGGTCGAGATCGCATACCATCCGGCTTCAATCGGGCGTTTGCTGTCCCACCACATCAGATATTTGTCTCCGATATAAGTCTTGATATCGCCTCCGCCGAAATAATCCACCCGGATTTCTCCGATTTCAGGATTGTTGTCCAAGAAGGTCCGCAATCTTTTCAGGTCCTGCCCCCAGTCGGCATTAGAGTCCGTGACATAGTTGTAGCCATTCTTTGGACCGCCGACCGATTCGTTGAACTATGACATATAATACGGATACGCGAAAACGGTTCCGGCGATCAGATAGGCGAAAAGAAGAACGAATGCGACTGAAAAAATTCGAACTTTTTGATTCTCGCGCGCTTCCATTTTGGCAATTGCGAGAGCTTTCGGAGAATTATGTTCAAAAGAGGCGATAGACTTGTGGTGATAGATGTTGTTTCGCAAGAAGTTGGCGACAGTTTTAGCGGTCAGGAGATAAATGAATGGCAAGATCGGGAAGAGATGTCTGAATCCGATGTTCAGATTTCCGGTGATGCTGACGTAGGTATAAAGCAAGATAAACAAGAAAAGTGAAAACTCGGTGATGTGCGCCCGCATATATTTGGAAATTTCCGGATAGATCTTGGAATGACCTTTGAATATTTTTCGGCAATGCGAAGCACATCTGATTGCGACGAGCGTCAAGGCGAACAGCATCAGAAACAAAGCGGGAATCGATTCTTTTATCAAAAATACGACCGGGAAATAGGCCGGGAATGCGGTGCTGGAAACTTCTCCCAAGAAATAGGCGCCATTTCCGCCAGCAACGCGTCTGAAAACATAACCCATTCCGACGCTGTATTCTGCCATCGGTCGGGTTATGGCGTTGTTGTTCAGGACGTGGAGAGCCTGGTTGGTTTTTATTTGCAAAACATTGTCTGTCTGAGGAGAGAAATTCGCATCGATGACTCGACCCACAGTTTCTTGAGTCATATTGAAGGTATTGATGAAATAAGCGATCCAGATCAAAACTATGGAAAGCGCAAACGCGGCGGCTCCTTTTCCGATATATTCTCCGAGTTTTTTCATCCGGAAACTCAATTTATTTTTCGTGTCAGCCGGCATATGGGTGAAGAAAGGATAAACAACAGTCGCAAAGGCGAAAATCGGGAAAGCGATGATTGAGGAAAATTTCGCCAATTGCAAAAGTCCCAGGAAGAGGCCGGCGAGAGCGACATTCTTCCAAGTCGGATATTTTATGAATTTGAAATAGAAATAAAAAGAAAAAGTCATAAACGCAACGATGCCAAGATCAGTAGTCACATAGTGGTTGTGTCCCAGGATGTTTGGATCAAAAGCATACAGAGTCAAGGCGATGAGTCCGGCCAGGGTTCCGGCCAGCTCTTTTCCCCATTTGAATATGAATAGTCCGAAGATTATGGAAAGTATGACGATTGGAAAACGAGACCAAAAAATTATCTTGTCCGGATCATTTCCAGCCTCATAAAGCAGATGGCGCCCGGATGCCCATTGGCCCTCGTCCCATTTGTTTTTCAGTTCCCCGGTCCAGAAAGGAAGGGAAGTGTCAAAGTTCAGATCCATAAAAAGAAGCGGCAGTCCGGCCAGATCTTTGATAAGCGGCGGATGCTCCGGATTGAGCCGGATTTCCTGCTGGGTGACATAGGAATAGGCGGCTCCGATATGCGCCGTTTCATCGAAGATGGCTGAATCGTTCCAGGCGTTCAAAAGCGAAACGACAAGCATGAAGCCGAGAATGGTTCCGACAACCAGCTTATATTTTTTTTCTAGGAAATTTTTCATAAATTTATTTGAGAATATAATAACTTAATCCAAATTTATTTTTTATTTCTTGCGGCCGGAGATTCGGAAAGCGAAGCAGCAATGATTGGGCCGTTTCCTCTTTGTAGTCGGTCATGATAATCATGAAATTTCCAGTTTTAGGATTTATTTTAGTTATTTCCGAAGGATGAAAATAGCTGAGGTTCGGCATGGACCAATTGAATACTTTTATCGGGATGCGTTGCATATTTTCAGCGATGATGAATTTTTCAGTTTGGGGCGGGACGGTCTTCAGGTAATCCGAAACATCCATCAGGATTCTTTCGAATGAGCGGGCGGTTTCCACTTTGTTCGCCCAGAAAACATGATATTTGAGCGAGTTGAAGATTCCGACAAAAATCAAAATCGCAATTATCAGGGAGTAGTTTATTTTTTTAAAGAGAGGGGTCTTGTTCTGAGATCTTTCGATCAGATAATCAAAGGTCAACGCTGAGAGGATAAAGACGGCCGGAAAACCTCCGATTGCCCGGAGCGCGTGAGGAAGTCCTTCTGCTGTCATGAATTCCGGAATAAGCATCACAAAAAACCAAGAGATAAGCAGGACATGACTGTCCATTTCCGTGTTTCTTATTTTTTCTTTCAAACGAAGCCAGAAGAGTTTTAGCAGTCGATATAAGCTGTAAATAATTCCGAAAAGGAATCCGATGCCGGTCACGGTATCAAGGATCGGATAAGGGGGATAATTATGGCGCCAATTCATGTCGCCGACAAAATTATATTTGATCAGGCTTAATCCGAGAGATTTCAAAAGGGTCTGGACAGGCTTGCCTTCGTTCACCTCCGGTGAAAGGACGGAAATGGAAGCGGATCGCGATTCAAGATATTCCGGGTGGGTGTAGAATGTGTAAAACATAGGGGCGGCGGAAACAATAGAGAACAGGAAGAAGGTCAGCATGGCCTTCCAATAATTCTTCAAGAAATTAGGTCTTGTCAGGATGAAGGAAATCAAAGCGGCAAAAAGGATGAGCGGTGCAATTCTGAAAGCGATGTAAGTGTGCATCCCGATTCCGAATATCAGCCCGCCCAGAGCGAAATCCAGGTATTTTTTCGTTCGAAGTCCCTTGAAGATGAAATAAAAAGTAAAGACGAGCACGAAGGGAAGCATATTGGCTCGAAAAGAAATTCGGTTGAAGTTGATCGCCCAAAAACCGACCGATGTCAAAAAAGCTGCGATAAGGGCGATCCGTTCTTTCCTGAAAAGTTCTTTCGAGAGAAGGTACGTTCCAAGGATTGTGAGCGTCCCGANNGAAGCTTCAGTGTCAGAGGGCTGGCGCCGAAAAAGTAGAATAAAAAAGCGATCAGGTTCATAAACAATCCTTCGCGTCCGTTGTTGGCCGGATAAAACCATTGAAATTCTCCCATTTCCAGCGCGCGAAGAGCATCTTCTCCGTTCACCGCTTCGTCCGGATAAATTCCCGGAGGGGCATTGTCGATGTTGTATGTCCTAAGAAAAAATCCAAGAGCGATTATGGCAGTCAAGAGAAGGGCGGTTAAAAACTTTTTGTTTTTCATCAATGTTTATTTCGAAATAATCCGAACTTCAGTCGAAATGATCCGAAAAAATTATTTTTTATTTCATGCTTGAATTATATCACGGAATTTCCGCGTTATCCACAGTTAC
>DQBY01000038.1 GCA_003534085.1 Candidatus Moraniibacteriota bacterium
TTTTCGTTGGAAACTAGAAATTCTATCCTTTTGGCCACCGTATCCACCGCGTCTTGCGGGGAATCGAAACAGGTATGCCCGCCCGTTCCCATCCTTTTCCTGATCCCTCTATATCCCCAATAATTATAGCAATTCTGCCCGTCTAAGACAGGCACGCGTTTCCCCCAATCGCTCTCTTGTTTAGCGATTCCTATCAAAAAAGCGGCTACTATTCTGTCTTTTTTTACTATTTCCGGAACCATGGCTTCGATCGGATGCCCCTTCACCATTTCCATGATCTTCGCCTCAAATTCAGCCTCCTTGGCCTGCTCGCTCATTATGCTGGTTATGGAATCCAGATCTATGTTATTACTCATCTCCTCTCCTTCTTCCTCCTGGGTTTTTTCCGGCAATTGGACAATTTGTCGCTGCTCGGCGCTCTCATTTATTTTCGCCGACACTCCTTGGCCGAGATAGCGATAAATCATCGTCATCGTGAACATCCCGAAAATTACCGCGCCGACGATGGAAAGATTCCAGAGCTTCACGACTGAAATCTTTTGCGTCGAGTCTTGGACCAATTCCAAAGCATTTTCTCTGAATCTGCGGTACTGTTTTTTTAGCTGCGACGAAAAGAAGTCTTCCTTTTGGGTTCCGGCATAGATTCTTGTATTTTCAAATATTCTTGAATTCAGGCTGTCGAGCCTTCCGATGATCTTTTCGACCCTCTCTCCCCTTTTTATTTTTTTCAGTTCGTCAGAAGTCAGATACAGCTTGGAATCTTCCGTAAAAAAAACTTCTGATCGCCGCGAACGGGAAAAAAGCACTGACGATCGCTTGTATTTTGAGACGTATTTTGCCAGCGGAAGGTCAACTTCCCTGATCCGATTGTCTTTTTTGGCAAGACCGTCTAAAAAAGTTTGTTTTTTATTGATTTTCATCGAAAGTTTATCTATTTCTCCATACTCTCTATTATATCACACCTTTAAATTTCCAATTTTCTCCGCCGCGTCGGACTATTTTCCGAATGTTTTCAATTTTTTTAATTCCTATCCGCCTAATGTCGCCGAAATAAATGCGGGTTTAAATAATTTCCCAATTAGAAATTTTATTAGAAATTAGGTGAATTAGAAATTAGGAATTTTCCTATATTCCGGCTTTTTCTTTGAAAAATTTCTCCACGTCCGGACCGCCTATGGAGCACTTGCCTTCCGCGTAAAGGAACGGCACGCCCACTTTGTCTTCGGAAATTCCGCACTCTTTGGCTTTTTCCATAAGGATATTTGCATTGATTTTATTGTGCCAGACCTCGATGTAATCATATTCTACTTTTTCTTCAATCTTGTTTTCCTTCATGAATTTCTCCAAATTTTTGCAATGGGAACATTCGCGTCCATAAAACAAGGTTATTCCGGAAGCCGGCCTCGCATCCGGACTGCTTTTCGCCAGCGAATAAATTCCCGCTCCGACGGCCAGCAAAGCAATGGCGGCGCCTAGAATGATCTTTTTGTTCATTTTTTTCTTTTTAATGATTTATGATATATTTTACCATTTTTTCCCAAATTAAAAAACCTCGCGGAGCGAGGTTTCCCCAAGCACAAAATCATCCTTATTCCTCCAGCAGATATATCTTTTCAGCTATCATCTCGGAGCCGGACGTTTGGATTATGATCCTGGCATCCATTCCGGATATTATTTCAGCCAGCTGAGAAGGAGTTTCCAATTGATCTTTTTTCAGCTTGAAAACCGGAGTGAGAGCGCTGATTTCGATCAAATCCGGTTCGGACGTTCCGTTACTGATCGCGATTTCTTTTTCTCCGATAGCGATTATCATTCCTTCAATCGTTTCGTATCCGGACTGTTCGCCAGATCCTTCATCTCCGGAAATTTCTTCGATTGCCGGCCTGTCTTCTTCAAGGACGGGTACTTTTTCCGCCTTATTGAGGCCGGCTTTTTGCAAAAAGACGACTACAGTTACCAAAAGAATGATAATTATGATTCCTGATGCGATTTTTTTTTCGTTCATATAATTTTTAATTATTTCAATTTACGGCGCTACTTCCCGCCAAACATTGTTGCTGCTTGCCGGACAAGCAGGCAAATCACAGTCTGCACTGAAATCGACAGGTTTTGAATCGGTACATTTACTGTCTTCAACTTGACTGCCATCATTTGCATTTTGGCAGAAGTACGTATACTTTTGAATTCCTGTTCCGCATGTTTCGGTACACCCTCCGTCAGCCTTCACCTGCCAGGAAAAAGGTGAGCAAGTGATCGATCTTGGGTTTTCTGATAATACAGTTTTGGCACCGGAAGAATAATCCAAGGCATAAATATAGACACTATGACTGACGCCGTCGCTTATTCCGCTTATCGGACAAGAAAACCCGTGATTGCCGGTTATGCCATTAGAAGAATTAACATCTCCCCGGTAAATATTTGCCAAGCAATTCCCCTTGTCGCTTCCTTTTTGACTTGGATTTCCGATAGCAGGTCCATCGGTGTAAATATTTACAGAAATACTATCTGATGAATTATCCGGATCAAACGCCCAACCTGAAGCTATGATTGAATCTCCAGAACAACTGACTTCTTCGAATGTCCCGCGGGGAGCCTGATTGATGATTGAAACCGAAGCGGTTTTTATGCCCGAGGAAGCCCCGGCGGAATTCCAGCATTCCAGATTGTAAGTAGTGTTTGCAGTCGGATATACCGACTCTGTTCCTCCCGTATTCGTTTTCCATCCGGTCCATCCTCCGCTTGCCCAGCAGGAAGAAGCGTTGGAAGTTGTCCAGGTCAGAGTTGAAGAGCTGCCGGAAGTGATGGAAGTCGGATCGGCGGCGAGGGTGAGTGATGGGCAGTCTGTTGCAACGCTGCACGAAGATTGAGCGTAGCCGGATGCATATGGGGTTGTCCAGACGCCGTCACTGCAAAAACCCGAGGATGAGGCGCAGACAGAACCGCAAGCAACCGAAGAAGAAGCGTAGCATGCCTCTCCCCAGGTTCCGCTAGCCGTTGTTCCTCCGCAAGGCCGGGTGCAGGATTGGCCGATTCTGATGGCTGAACAGCTGGCATTGGTTCCTCCATCCGAGCCATAACAGCTCCAGGCATAAGTATCTGTATTGGTAGTAACCGCGCTTGGACTTCCTGACGCGCATAAATTTGTGGTTGGAGGAGAAGAATATGATCCTCCGTTGGCCGAGCCGCAAGAGCCGTTTATCGGGAGAGCAACAACAGTATATGGGATGTTATAAAGCTTGTAATCAGATGTGTTGAAAACTTTTTCCGATCTGAAAAGAACCGTGTATGAACCAGGCACTGATTGAGCGGTGAAGTCATAGCTATAATACAGAGTGCCTCCCGTGGTGCAGGTGTAAAAAGCTTTTTTATACCCGTTCACTGTAGCATACAGAGTGGCGTGATAACTGGTGGAACTTATTCCTCCGGTCGATTCCGCGCTGGCCCTTATGGTTTCGCCTGGGAAATACTCGCTTTTTGGAATGCTGACTTTATGAGTATAAGCAGAATGATAGAAAGTTCCGCCGACAGCTTTCGTCTCCTCAATTCCAAAAATAAAACTGCCAAAAATAAAGATGCTCGCAAAAAACATCCTTATTTTCATTCTGTTTTTTCTTTTTTTCATTTTATTTTTTCCAACACTGAATAATTTTCAGTGGCACATAGAAGTTAATTTATTTCGCCTTTATTATACCACACTTTTCTTCTGCCATGCGCATAACTCAGAATCACCAACGAGAAGATAAATCATTTCACCCTCCGTGTCATTCAGCGATAAATCCGGAATAATTTTCATTGTTCACAATCTCAAAGGAAGAATTTTTGTATGTTTTCAGCCATTCATTGGGCGCCTTGACCGGCTTCTTTTTCCATTTCACTTCATACCCGAACAGTTTTCCGCCGCGCTCTTCGATCAGATCTATTTCCTGCTGGTCATATGTCCGCCAGAAATAAAAATTGGCCGGCTTTCCAAAAATGCTCGCCGCTTTTATTTTTTCCATGATAAACCAATTCTCGAACAGCTCTCCCGTGTCCGCGCGCAGATTGAGCGGATTGAAATTTCTGATCAAAGCGTTCCGCAGTCCGACATCCATAAAATAGTATTTTGAAGTTTTGGATATTTCCTTGCGCAGGTTGCGGCTGAATCCGCGCAGATTCACGATCACAAACATCTTTTCCAAAACATCCAGATAATTTTCCACCGCTTTCTGGCTTAGAGACAAGTTTTGGGCCAATTCGGAAATTGCCACTTCCTTGCCGATCTGCAAAGCCAAGAGCGTCAAAAGATCCACGACTTTTTTCGGCTTCCGCACGCCCGCGAAAGCCAGAATATCCTTGTATAAATAGTTGTTTAAATATTCATACAGATAGTTTTCTTTTTCTTTATCGCTCTGCAAAACATGCGTTTTCGGATACATGCCGAAACGCAGCATCTCTTCCAGCGATGTTTCCGGCAACGTTTTTCGGTAACTTTCTTTCAGCTCCGCGTACGCCAGCGGATACAGCCAGAATGTTTTCGTCCTGCCGGTCAGCGGCTCGTTGAGTTTGTTGGCCAGATCGAAAGAGGCCGACCCGGAAGCGATGATTTTCACCGGCAGATTGTCAAAAATGAGCTTTAACGACAACCCGATGTTTTCAATTTTTTGCGCCTCGTCGACAACGACAATTTCATTTTTCAGAACTTTTTTCAGCGACTCCAATTCATTTTTGCCGAATATATTTTGCGTGTAAAGATCATCGCCGGTGAAATATTCGTATTCCCTGTTCATTTCGGAAAGCAACGACTTTATGAGCGTAGTTTTCCCCGCCTGCCTGGGCCCATAAATGATGATCACCTTTTTTTCGCCCTCAATCGCCTCTTTTATCCTTTGGGCAATGGCTCTATTTAATAAAATCATGTTTGTATTAATTAAGCATAATTGATTATACTATAATTATACATATTTTTTATAACTTGTCAAGCTTTATTTAAATTCTGCTTTTATCCCTTTTCTTAAGCCAAAAATAACCGCCAGCCGCCAATACTGTCATACTCAACGAAAACAATTGCCCCAGCGTGAGCCACCCAAAAATCAATTCCAGCTGCGGACTCGCCAAGCTGAAGCTGCCGAGCG
>DQBY01000023.1:0-1101 GCA_003534085.1 Candidatus Moraniibacteriota bacterium
AATTTCGGAAAGTTTGATTTTGGTGGGTCGTGGAGGATTCGAACCTCCGACCGTTTGCTTAAAAGGCAACTGCTCTACCAGGCTGAGCTAACGACCCATATTCAACTCAAAAAAAGACCGGCGCGACAACTTTGCTATTGTAGCATGAATCAGTTCCAAGTCAATATGCTATCGGCGTATCTTCTTATAGATGTAAAACATGAGCAGAAGCGGAGCGATCATCCAGACCAGAGGCGCCCAGCCGGAAACCAGATACTCATAAGCCGAGCCGGATATATATTCCATCGCCGCGTTTTCCGGGAAAAAAGAAAATGCGATGCTAAGTACCAGAACCACCTGCAGAAAACTCATCGAAAACACCCGGAACAAAAATCCTGATCCGGAGCCGGAAAGAGATATGTCGAAAAATCTTTTATTCAGGACAGTAAGCAGCGCCAGGATGCCGAGGAACGCCAAAATTTTCAATTCATATCCGTCGAAAATTTCTTGCGGAACGACAGCCACCACCGCGTAGGCGACGTATATGTTGATCAGCACCGTCATCAGCCTTGTGCGTCCGATCAGTATCCCGTACACGAAACTTACAAACGCGATAAAAATCAGAAGCATTATATCCTGAGAAAGATCATCTGAGAGTCCGAGCTTGGAAAAAAGAAAAGTTATGTTCATATTTTTTATTTTTATTTCAATGCTATTTAGGGCTTGCCGTTTTCCAAATAACTCCAGAGTTCGACTCTGGGCACGAAACAAATAATCAAACGCGCAAGTCCTAACTATTATACAACAAATATGTAAAAATAAAAAAACCGGGCGGGCGCCCGGTTTAAAATTTTGATTTTTATATTCCTCTTTCCTTCAGTTTCTCGATCAGATCCTTTTGTTCGCGATCCAGCCTTTTCGGAGTATCGATGATGATCTTCACCAGATGGCTTCCTCGGCCTCTCCCCTGGAGGACAGGAACGCCCCTTTCTTTTATCCTAAATGTTTCCCCGGATCCGGTGCCGGCCGGGATTTTCAAAATGAGCGGGCCCTCGATCGTTTCAATTTCGATTTTTCCTCCCAGAACTGCCATTGAAAACGGGATGAATTCGGTGCTCAAGA
>DQBY01000023.1:1116-2969 GCA_003534085.1 Candidatus Moraniibacteriota bacterium
GACTGATCGTCACATAAAGATCTCCCGGCAAAACTCCGCGTCCTCCCGCCTCGCCGTATCCTTGGACTGAAATAGTCTGCCCGTCCTGGATTCCGGCCGGAATGGTCACCTTTATCTTCTGCTCTTCTTTTATTTTTCCCGCGCCTTTGCATTTTGAACATTTCTTCTCAGGAATATTTCCTTCTCCCAGACACTCGGGACACTCGCTGACTTGGGAAAAAGTTCCAAAAAAGCTTCTGCTGGTCTTTTGGACGCGGCCGGAGCCTCCGCAAGTCGGGCAGGTCTTCACTCCCGAACCCGGCTCATCTCCCCTTCCCTTGCATTTCTCACAAGTGACATTTTTATACAGTTTTATTTCCCGGTCAGAACCTTTCACCATCTCTTCAAAACTGATCTGCAGATCGACCTGGATATCCTGCGCTCTGGCTTTTCTCCGTGTACGGGTTCCTCCGCCGCCGAAAACATCCGAGAAAATATCTTCGAATCCTCCGCCCCCAAATTCAAAACCGGCATTCCCGAAATCAAATCCGGAAAAATCGAAGCCTCCGGCCTGCCCGCCGGCACCCTGGAAAGTCTGGCCGAATTGGTCATATTGCTGGCGCTTAGCCTTGTCCGAAAGCACCTGATACGCTTCATTTATTTCTTTGAACTTCGCTTCGTCTCCGCCGCCTTTGTCAGGATGATGCTTATGGGCCATTTTGCGATACGCCTTTTTTATTTCATCGTCAGACGCGCCTTTCGGAATGCCTAAAATATCGTAGTAATTTTTAGCCATAATATAAATACACTTACTGAAATAATCTATCACAAAATAAAAAATTTAGCAATCCCCCTGTCAGAGTGCTAATTTTTCGAAAATAGATAAATGGCGTCCAGGGTTTCCCTGAACGCCATTAATTTTTCATTTCCAGAGAAGTTTTCTGCCCCCAGCCGCCGTTACCCCACAAGGATTATTTCAACCCCCGTTTCTTTTTCAAGTTTCCCGAGCTCCTGTTTGGCCATTTTCTTTATCCTTCTGTCAAGAACCTGGCAAAAAAGAATTTTTCCCTCTTTGCTTTCGAAAAATCCAACGGAGATCAGCAATAGATGTTTCCATTTTTCTTCCCTCAGCAGTCCTCTCTGGATTTTCGCCTGTCCTTCTCCGAGAGAGATGGAGAGCCCTGGCACCATTCCTTCCATGGCAGTCCTTTTTTTGAGCGTCACTCCCAATTCTCTCGCCGCCCTCTCTTGTATCGTTTTCAGAAAATTTTCCCGAGCATCTGCCTCCTTGAGGCTGGCTTGCACATATTTCACATCTTTCATGCGTCCTCCTTATTTTTTAAAAAACTTATTTTTATTCCGACCTTCCGCATACGTAATACAAAAGCAGGAACGAAATTCGGACATGAAAGAAAAACCGGCTTCCAAACAAAAAAGGCGCCGGTTTTTTCCGAGACGCCCTGTTTGATGAAAGGCAGGAATGGAATCCGATTCCCGCCGAAAAACATTTGATACAATCAAGGAGCCTTCACGACAGTGAAATGAATTCTAATATGGTCAATTTTAGGTCTCAACGGGCACTGCGGGCCATGACCGATATCAAAATGTGCTTCGCACAGATCGCAATATTTTGTCTTGACGCGGCAATCACATTTAAATTTTGATTCTCCCTCTCTTTCTCCTTTTTTTTCCACAGATCCCTCCTTTTCCTTTTGGCTATGATGTATAAAAATAACTTTTTCTTAATACTTCCATAATTAGCCAGTTTTGCTGTTTTGTCAAGCCGAAAAAAAAGCCCGTAAAAAAAGCCCGCCTGTTTAAGCGCGAGCTTTCCTCCTTTCCCATTAGATTTTGTAAGTTCCCGCCCCGATCAG
>DQBY01000069.1 GCA_003534085.1 Candidatus Moraniibacteriota bacterium
GCCAGGGGCGGGTCCGGGATGACAAAAAAAATTCACGTGTCCTCACGTGCGCTCACGTGAAAATCAGTGGTTCAAAACCTCTTTCAAATACTTCGCCGTGTAACTTTCTTTATGATATTTGATAACTTCCTCCGGCTCGCCGGTGACGACCACGCGCCCTCCGTTTTCTCCGCCTTCCGGGCCGAGATCGATTATCCAGTCTGCCGTTTTGATCACGTCCAGATTGTGTTCGATCACGACGACCGTATTGCCGGCGTCCACCAGTCGATTCAGGACGCCCAAGAGCTTCTTGATGTCATCGAAATGAAGTCCGGTGGTCGGTTCATCCAGAATATACATAGTGTCCCCCGTAGCGCGCCTGGAAAGCTCAGTGGCCAATTTGATCCTTTGCGCTTCTCCTCCCGAAAGAGTGGTGGCTGATTGCCCGAGCTGGATGTAACCCAAGCCGACATCTTCCAGAACAGCCAGCTTGTCGCGAAGATCATGATACGGCGTAAAAAATTCCAAGGCTTCGCTGACTGTCAATTCCAAAACTTCAGCGATATTTTTTTCTTTATATTTCACCAGCAAAGTTTCGCTGTTATATCTTTTCCCTTTGCACACGTCGCAAGCGATGTACACATCCGGCATGAATTGCATTTCGATTTTCAACATCCCTTGTCCTTGGCAATTGTCGCATCTCCCTCCCGAAACATTGAAGGAAAACCTGCCCGGCTGATAGCCTTTGGCTTTTGCGTCTTTGGTCGAAGAAAAAATTTCCCGGATCGTTCCGAAAAGCCCGGTGTATGTCGCGGGATTGGATCGCGGAGTCCGGCCGATCGGAGATTGATCGATCATGATCACCTTGTCCAGATGTTGAAGGCCGACCATTTCCTGATATTTTCCCGGCCGCTCCAGAGAACGCATCAATTTGCTGGAAAGCGCTTTGTACAAAATATCTTCCACTAAAGATGATTTTCCGGATCCGGAAACGCCGGTCACGCAAGTGAAAACCTTCAATGGGAATTCCACCGTAACATTTTTCAGATTATTTTCACGCGCTCCTCGGATGACCAGCCATTTTTTGTTTTTCACCAATCTTCGCGCCTTCGGAACTTCGATTGTCAGTTCGCCGTTCAAATATTTGGCTGTCAAAGATTTCGGATTCTTCATCACCTCTTCCGGTGTGCCTTGCGCCACGATTTCTCCTCCCAATTTTCCGGCTCCCGGTCCGATGTCCACCAGATAATCCGCTTCCCGCATAGTTTCTTCATCATGCTCAATCACGATCAAAGTGTTGCCGATGTCTCGGAGCTGCAAAAGAGTATTCAGAAGTTTTGTATTGTCGCGCGCGTGAAGTCCGATGGACGGTTCGTCCAAAATATACAAAACGCCGACCAGTTGCGAACCGATCTGGGAAGCCAGGCGGATCCTTTGCGTTTCCCCTCCGGCCAAAGTGTTGGCGCTCCTAGCCAAGGTCAGATAATTCAATCCAACATTATCCAAAAATCCCAATCTGGCGACAATCTCTTTGCAGATTTTTGAAGCGATCAATTTTTCTCTTTCGGTCAATTCCAATTTTTTGAAAAATTCCAATGCTTCATGGACGCTGATGGAAGAAACTTCATAAATATTTTTCCCGCCTCGCGTCGACGAGCGGTCTCCGCGAGTCGAGGCGGGCTTCCCGACTGTGACCAAAAGGACATCCGGCTTGAAACGGGAACCATGGCAGGCCGAACAAGGATTCTGCGACATATATTTTTCCAAACCTTCCCGCACTGCGTCAGATTCGGTCTTGAAATATCTTTCCTGCAGAAACCCGACCACTCCGCGCCAGTCCATATGGAATTTCCAACTCGTTCCGGTCGTGGAACGGACGGAAATCGGCACCTCATCAGCCTCTTCCTCAGAAACCATGTCCGTCGCATCAGGTGCGCCGTACAAAAGGATGTTCAATTTTTCTTTCGGCAAATCGCGCAAACGCACGTTATCCGGAATATGGAAATATTTTGCGACCGACAAAATCACTCCGCCGTAATAGTTGTTCCGCTTGAAATTCCATGGCGCGATCCCGCCCTCCGCGATCGTCTTGGTCATGTCCGGCATCACTAGGTCCGGATCAATTTCTTTTTTGCTTCCCAAGCCTTCACAAACAGGACACGCCCCAAACGGAGAATTGAAAGAAAAAAGTCTCGGCTCCAGATCCGGAAATTCTACATCATGATCCGGACAAGCCAGCTTCTGGTTATAAACAATTTCTTCAAAATTTTTGGATTTAGAATTTTGATTTTTGGATTTATTTGGGATTTGAGATTTAGAATTTAGGATTTTAATTTTAACTATTCCATTTGCCAACTTCAACGCCTTCTCCACATCCTCAAAAATTCGAGAAATATTTTCCGGATTGATTTCCAGCTGATCCAGAACAATATCTATATTGTGCATTTTGTAGCGCTCGAGAGGAATCTTCACTTTTGGATCAAGGTCATATTTTTTTCCGTTCACATACGCCTTGGAAAATCCGCGCTTGAACATTTCCAAAAGCATGGATGAATATTCGCCTTTCCGCCCCCGGACAACCGGAGACAAGATCTCAATATTTTTTCCTTCTCCAAGATCCAAGATTCTGCTAATAATTTCTTCCGTGGCCATTTTACTGATTTCTTTTCCGCAAATAGGACAATGCGGACGGCCGATCTTGGCATAAAGCAAGCGGAGATAGTCATGGATTTCCGTGACTGTTCCGACTGTGGAGCGAGGATTCTGCGAAGCTGATTTCTGGGAGATGGAGATGGCCGGCGAAAGACCTTCGATATAATCCACGTCCGGTTTTTCCATCTGCCCCAAAAACTGCCGGGCATACGCCGACAAACTTTCTAGATATCTTCTCTGTCCTTCCGCAAAAATAGTATCAAAAGCCAGCGTGCTCTT
>DQBY01000125.1 GCA_003534085.1 Candidatus Moraniibacteriota bacterium
TGCGGCTTATATCTTCTTTCTCCCGATCAAAGCTGCTTCTGTTTCGAGTGAGACTCCGAAAATTTCGGAGATAGAAGGTCCGATGATCGACGCGGGAGCGGCCTCGGTCATGGCGGAAGACGGATCCGCGGGTTCTTCGGAAAAAGTCTTGCCGGCTAAAATCTGGATCTATCTTTTGTTCGCTTACTGTTTTCTTAAGGTTTTCAATCTGTCTTTCAGATTTCAGGAAAGCGCCGGGATCCGCTGGGCGTGGGAAGCCGCCTACACCTTCTTGGCTCTTTTTGCCTGGTCGGCTTGGGACAAATCGGCCGATTTTGTCTGGTTCCCGCTGTACGTCCTCAAACTGGGCATTCTTATTTACCTCGCTTATCTGTATTTTTTTGCACGGAAGAAAAGCGCTGATTTGGCGGTATAATCTGGATAGGCAAAAGCTAAAAATTTCTAGAAAAGGCTTATCAAAGCCTTTTTTTGGCGAAATATAGCAATTTTGATTGACAGAGCTGATGGAATTTGCTATTCTGGATAGCGTTGTTCAAAAAGATAGGGAGGAATTAATTCTAATAGAACGCGACGAATTTTATGAGTAATATTGATCCTTTACCCAGTAAAAGGATAAGGAAAATTGTGGAGGCCTGCAAAGTGTGGGAAATGAAGTACAGGCCGAGATACGAAGAAATTTTAAAAAGCAAAATCTGGCGCCAAAGCTTTCCGAAAATCAAGATCGGCTTTAGGGAATTTGCCGGATATCTTCAGCAGAAGGGGGAGATCAGGTTGGAAAAATTGAAAAAATCGCGAAAGGACAAAATCGTCCTGAGCATCTTCATAATTCTTCTTGGAATAGGAGCTTTTTTGTTTTTTTCCGAATATCCAAAGGCGAGAGCGGATAAGCCTGCGCCTATGGAGGAAATTTCCCTAGAAACTGTCGATCCCTTGAACAAGATCGGGAAGGGATTGAAGGCGGATGGATCGATCAGAGTTTGCCATAAAAATAATCCGCCCAATCCGAATGCTGAAAGAGAAAGGGAGATCCAGTCTTTGGTTGCGGGGCATCCGATCGAAAATATGATTCCTTATATAGCCGAACGGGATGAGAAAGTGTCTTCCTTTTTGGTGGCGATCGCCAAGAAAGAAAGCAACTGGGGAAAACATACGCCGAAAAAGAAAGGAAAAGAGTGCTATAATTTTTGGGGATACCGCGGAAAAGAAAATACGACCGATTCCGGCTATTCCTGTTTTGATTCTCCGGAACACGCGGTCAAGGTCGTGGGTGACAGGATCGAAAAATTAGTAGAAAAAAAGGTGAACACGCCGGAGCGCATGGTTGTCTGGAAATGCGGCTCGAACTGCGAAGTGACCGGCGGGCAGGCGGCGGCTGACAAATGGATCAGGGATGTGGCTTTTTATTATAAGAAATTGCAGAGTTAAATTTAAAATATTAAATTAACTTGAATTATTTGCAGTATTGTCATTCCGGGCTTGACCCGGNNCCTGAATCAAGTTCAGGATGACATCATTGATTTACTTATTACTTAGTATAATTATGGCGATACAAAACATAAACGGAAAAGAACTCAAAAAGATGCTTGCGGAAAATCCGGAAGAACTTGAAATTGTGGATGTTCGGGAGCAGGATGAATTTGACATGGTCAAAATCAAAAATTCCAAACTGATTCCGCTCCAAGAGATCGGAATGAGGATAGGTGAGATAGATTGGAACAAGAAAGTAGTTTTGGTCTGCCGAAGCGGAAGCCGGAGCGGATATGTCGGTCAAATCTTGGCACAAAACGGCAAAGAGGTCCTGAATCTTCAAAGCGGGATATATGAATTAAACCTTGACCAATGTGATTGTCTGGAAAAAGACCCAGATTGTTGCGAGGGATATTTCTAAAAAATTTTAGAAAAAATTCATACATTAAAAAAGAATAAAGGAGGATTTATGCAAACTGTTTTAGGTCAGACCTGGGAAATAGTTAATCTCGGTAACTTTCTTCCTGGAGGGTTCATCGTTTGGTCCAATCCGGTTACAGGCAGAGGAGATTCCAAAGCTCAACATTATGGACTTGGCTTCATCGACTGGATAAAAAAAGCGATGTTTTGGAAGAAAAGGATAGTTCTTCGGCCGATGGGCAATCTCAAGACAGAGTTCAGGATAGCTTTTCATAGCAAAACTCACGACTTGTGTATGGTTTCTTCCGCCGTGAAAAGAGTGGGAGACGGCCCGTTTATGATGAGAATGGGACCGGAAGACTGTGATTTTTATGTAATAGGAAATGATCTTGTAAACCTAGAATGTGTCGGTTACACAAGAGGATCGATGAAACTTTATTGATCGAAGGCTCGGAGCGAAGTTCGCTCTGAGCCTTTTTTATTTTCCCAAATAAGGTAAAATATAAATATGAATACTAAATTTCCAAAAGGGTTTTTATGGGGCGCGGCGACTTCGGCTCATCAGGTCGAAGGCGGGACAGTGAACAATTGGTCGGAGTGGGAGAAGGAAAACGCGGAAAGGCTCGCCAAGGGAGCTGCAAGGAAATGGCAAAAATGGCAGCAGGAAAAATTTCCTGAAATGTTCGATCCGCAAAACTACATTTCTGACAAGGCTTGCGACCATTACAACAGATACGAAGAAGATTTCGATCTGGCCAAAGATGGCGGACATAACGCGCATCGTTTTTCCATAGAATGGTCGCGCATCGAGCCGGAAGAAGGAAAATTCGACGAAAAAGAAATCGAGCATTATAGAAAGGTCTTACTGGCTTTGCGAGAAAGAGGCATCGAGCCTTTTGTGACGCTTTGGCATTGGACAGATCCTGTCTGGATCGGTGAAATGGGAGCTTGGGGCAATAAAGAAACTGGCAAATATTTTCTAAGATATGCGGAGCGAGTTTTTGGTGAGTACAAGGATTTAGTAAAATTTTGGATGCCATTGAACGAGCCAGGGACGGAAGTATCGCTTGGCTATCTATTCGGCAATCAACCGCCCGGATTAAAAAGCCAGCTTGCAGCCAATGCTGCCTTTAAAAATTTGATGCAGGCCCAAAAGGATATATATAAGCTTGCGAAATCAGTATCTCATGATTTTCAGATAGGATGTTCTCATTTCATGTTTGATATGAAGCCGGCCAACAGACTTCCTTGGAATATCTTGGCAACTAAAATACTGGATTATTTTGCCAATTATAGATTTTTTAAAACATTCAGAGACTCGTGTGACTTTTTCGGCGTTCAATATTACCAGCCTTTTTTTGTAAACTTGAAATTAGGGGGTCATTTTTGGGGAATCTTCGAGAATAAAAAGAAATGCGAAGGACATAGTGATCTTGATTGGCAGATTTCTCCGGAAGGAATATATCATGTTTTGAAAAAAGCGGCCAAAAATGGAAAACCAATCTATATAACAGAGAATGGGATAGCGGATAATGATGACACGAGGAGGGGAGAGTTCATCGAAGAGCATCTAAGATTTGTTAACAAAGCGATTTCGGAAGGTGCGGATGTCCGAGGATATTTCCATTGGTCACTTTTGGATAATTTTGAATTTGTAGAAATGCGAGGCTTTTGGCCTCGCTTCGGATTGATCGAAATAGATTATAAAACCTTAGAAAGAAAGCCGAGAAAGAGTTTCTATGCATATAAAGAAATCATCAAAAATAATGGAAACATCGATCATAATCCGGACAAAGAATGAGGAAAAATGGGTCGGAGAAGTTTTGAAAAAACTTTCTGAACAGACGTATAAAGATTTTGAAATTATAGTAGTTGATTCCGGTTCGACTGATAAGACTTTGGAAATTGTGAAAAATTATCCCGTCAGACTTTTTCACATCAAGCCCGAGGAATTTACGTATCCTTATGCTTTGAATTTCGGCTGCAGGCAAGCCCAAGCTGAAAAATATTTTGTCTTTTTAAGCGCTCATTCAGTTCCGATATCCGACACCTGGCTGGAAGATGGCATAAGCGGATTTTCTCTAGATGAAAAAATATCAGGAGTTTATGGAAACGTGCGCGCTCTTCCGGATGCTTCAATTTGGGAAAAACTATATTTCAACAGCTTTTGGGACAGCACATTCAATTTTTTTAAAAGGAGGAATATTGTCAAAAAAGGCGGGATGGGTGTTTTGGGGTTTACCAATGCTATCATCAGGCGTGATTTATGGGAGAAATATAATTTGAATGAAGATTACGGTATGGGCGGTGAAGACGGGGAGTGGTGCGGGTATTGGATGGATAAAGGATACATGGCTCCTCCAGATCGACGATTTTCTGTTTTTCACTCGCATGGGTTGGGACTGAAAGGACTGCTTGAACAACAAAAACATTGGATCAGCTTGAGCAATCCCCAGCCATACAAACCCTTGGAATATAGAAATAATAGGGAGAAGGGGGCAAAAAAGACTTAAAAGACGTAATGGGTCGGAGAAATCAATTTTAATAAAAAAATTAAAATAAAAAAATAATGTTAAAGCCTCCTCGGAAGCCNNACATACGGATATAAAGATCTGTTGGTTTATAAAAAAGCCGAAGAGTTGCAGTCGGAATGTTCGCGGATCACTGCGCAATTTCCCAGGGAGAAGACATTGATCGCTTTGGCGGACCAGATGGATCGTTCGGCGCGTTCGGGAAAGCAGAATATCGTTGAGGGATGGAAAAGGAATTCTACCAAAGAATATTATGATTTCTTAGGTTTTTCGATAGGAGCTATTGCTGAATTGGAAGAGGACTGTGATGATATTTGGAAAGGATTTTATCCGGGATTGATGGGAGTAAGGGGTGTAATGGGCGCAAGGGGGGAAATGGGAATAAAAGGTGTAATGGGAGAAATGGGCGAAATGGGCGAAAGGGGCGAAATGGGAAACCCTTCAAACCTCTCTAATCTTTCAAACCATTCCA
>DQBY01000120.1 GCA_003534085.1 Candidatus Moraniibacteriota bacterium
TGTCCTTGTTTTTGATCTGGGATTTTTGATCCTGGCAGGAGACGACCAGTCCGGTCGGGACATGGGTTATACGCACCGCACTTTTGGTCGTGTTGACCGATTGTCCTCCCGGACCGGAAGAGCAGAAAGTGTCGATGCGAAGATCCTTTTCTTCAATTTTGAGATCGAAATCCTCCGCTTCCGGCAAAACCGCGACTGTGGCGGTCGATGTGTGGACTCGTCCCATTTTTTCGGTTTCAGGAACGCGCTGGACGCGATGGACGCCAGATTCAAATTTCATTTTGGCATAGACATTTTGTCCGTTGATTCCAAAAATAATTTCTTTGAATCCGCCGATCCCGATCTGATTGGAATCCATCACGCTGATCTGCCATTTGTTTTTTTCCGCGTAGCGGGAATACATCCGGAACAGATTTCCGGCGAACAATGCTGATTCGTCTCCGCCCGCTCCGGCGCGGATTTCCACGATCACATTTTTGCCGTCGTTCGGATCTTTGGGCAAAAGCAAAACTTCCAATTCTTTTTCCAATCCTTCTTTCTCTTTCGCAAGACGCATATTCTCATCCATCGCCATCTGTTTCATCTCCGCGTCTTCCTCGACATTTATGATTTCAGCGTTTTCTTTCATATTCTTTTCAGCTTTTTCCAGCGCGTTGATGATCCGCATCGTTTCTTCCAATTCCGCCTGTCTTTTGCCCAGTTTTGCCATTTTCTGGGAATCAGAAACAATCTCAGGAGAGCTGAGTTGGGCTTGGTTGTCTTGATATTCTTTTTTGATGTCTTCGATTTGCTTATTCATGCTCTTTTGGTACAATTTATATATAATTTTACGGTAAAAATAGGGAAAAGTCAATAAATTGAGCAGTCAAAACAAAATGGAAACTCAAAGCAAATTGATTGTTTTAGGCTTAGTAAGCAATCCGGAAGGTGAATTTTTGATAAGCCAAAGGTTCGACCCGGATTTTCCGGAGGCTCATTTGAAATGGGATCTTTTGGGAGGCTCCAATGAATCAGGCGAAAGCCTAGAGGAAACCGTCAGGCGGGAAATCAAAGAAGAGTCGGGACTGGATGTAATAGTAAAAGATCTGATTCCCGAGACTGTTTCCATGACTTGGGAGCGCAAGGGTGGCGGGAAGGGCCATGTGACCGTCAAGTGCTATAATTGCAGCCTGATCGGAGGAGAAATGCATCTGAACGATCACAAGATCCAGGATCTGAAATGGATAAAAAAAGAAGATTTTGCAAAATATGATTTCCTGCCGACCGTAAAAAATTTTATTGAACTGATCTGAATTTATGAATAAGAACATAATTATTCCTGACGGAGTAAGCTTGGAAAAATTGAAAAAAGAAATCGCATGGTCGGGTGCGGAAAATTTCTATGTGCTTGCGGATTTTAACCGCACTCTCACCAAAGCTTTTATCGGCGGCAAAAAGGCTTCAACTTCGTTTGCCTCGATCCGGAGCGGAAAATTTTTGCCGGAAGATTACGTCGCCAAAGCGGAAGAGATGTTTGAAAAGTTCCATCTGGTCGAAATCGACCCCAATATGTCCGCTGCCGAGAAAAACCCAATTCTTTTAGAATGGTGGAAAGCGCATTTTCAGCTTCTGATCGACCATAAATTCGGGCGCGATACTTTGGAAAAAATCGGAGAGGCGCGGATGAGCCGGTTGCGAGAAGGTGCGGAGCAGTTTTTGGATTTTTTGCATTCGAAAAATATTCCGCTAGTAATCGTATCTTCCGGCCTGGGAGACATTGCGCTTGAACATCTGCGGCAGGCCGGCAAGCTCACGGATAACGTGCATATGATTTCCAATCTTTTTGAATTTGATGAAAATGGAAAAGCGACGGGCTACAAGGACCTGATCGTGCATCCGTTCAACAAGACAGAAATCAAGATAGAAAATCTGCCGGTATATGAAAAGATAAAAAATCGCAAAAACATCCTGCTTCTCGGGGATGAGATTGATGATTTGGGAATGTTGGCGAATCTCAAATATGACAACTTGATCAAAATCGGATTTTTAAATGAAGACATCGAAAATAATTTGGAAAGCTTTAAGGGTAATTTTGATATTGTGATTTTGGGCGATGGGAACATGAACCATGTAAACGAATTAATAAAAGAGATATGCAGTTAGTTTTTATTTATGGATCTCCTGCAGTTGGGAAGCTTACGGTGGCGGAGGAGCTGACTAGGAAAACAGATTTTAAACTTTTTCATAATCATCGCTCTGTTGATCTGGTAAAATCAGTTTTTGACTGGGGGACGGAAGAATTTAGTCATCTGAACAGAAAGATAAGACTGGATGTTTTTGAAATGGCCGCAAAGAAAGGTATCTCGGGAATTGTTTTTACGTACTGCTTCCGTCCTGGACGGAATGAAGATTTTATCAGAGATGTGATTAAGGTAGTTGAAAAATATCAAGGAGAGATACATTTTATTTACCTGCATTGCGATGAAAACGAAATGTACAAAAGGGCTGAACATAAATCCCGCAAAAAATCCAAAATTCGAAGCGCGGAAGAGATTAAAAAGTACGTGCATCTTTGGGGGAAAATAAGCAAAGACATAACGGAAAGCTTTGAAATAAACAATACTGATCTTTCTCCGAAGAAAGCTGCGCAGATGATAATAGAAGAGTGCGGCTTAAATATTAAAGAATGAAAATACCAGAAAAAGAAAAATTTCAAAAAAATCCTCTGACAATCCTGCAGTCAGAGGCTGTTTTTTCTGCTTTGAAAAAACTTTGGGAGAATAATCATCTGAATGTGAAAAATCCGGAAGAGTTTGTTTTGGATTTTTTTGATTTTCTGAAAAGCAATCCGAAAAGTTCAGAAAAGGAAATAAAAAAATATTACGGACAGAAATTGAAGGAACATAGCTCGGACGACATCGATACGGATTTCAAGCAGGATATGTTTTTGCAATTGATCGAAAAAGATCTGGAGGGAATCGGAACTGTTTTGGATTTCGGATGCGGCAAGCTGGCTTTTCTGAAAAATATCGCGGAAAATAATAAAGAGATAAAAAATTTTATCGGAGTCGATCCGAAGAGCAGCCCGGCTCTCGAAAATTTGGATCCGCGGATCAGATTTGAAAGAAGCTTGGATAAAATCGAAGCTACCTCGGTCGATCTGGTTATCGTAAAATTAGTCCTGCATCATCTGGAGGAAGCTGAAATCATAAAAGTTTTCAAAGAGATAAAAAGAGTTTTGCGCCCCGATGGCAAGTTGATCATTTTTGAAGAATCTTTTTTTGATTGTCATCCCGGACCCGCCCCGGCCAGCCTCGCCGAGTCTAGGCGGGGCGGAGATCCGGGATCTAATGAGAGCCTTGGGTTATCACAAGGCGTTAGATTCCGGGTCAAGCCCGGAATGACAGATATTAATAACAAAATCATAGCGGATACTAAAAAATATCTGGATGGTTCCGGTCTGGAGCTTGCGGAAGAAGCAACTTCGGAATTTTTGAAGTTATCTAAAGAAGAAAAAATACAGTTCCTATTTTTGAACGATTGGCTGATGAATCTACAGAACAAATATATGCCGTGGACTTTGAATTATAAATCAATGGAAGAATGGGAAAGCATTGCCGGATCGGCGGGATTTCATTTGGTCGAATCGCATTTTCTGGGAGCGATAAAGAAAAGGAAACGCAAACAGGGAATGACAGTTGTTTTAAAATTTGCAAAGTAACTTAAAAGTCCTTATTATTTGAATAACCTAGTTCTTTGGAGGAAAAATGAAAAAGCCTAAAAAACCTATCCGGAAGCAAAGAGGAAAAAATAAGGTAGTATTTGATCCAAAAAAGGTGAACATTGAACTGATAGAGTCCAGAACTGAAAAATTTATTCTTGAGAGCGGATTTTTTCCTAGCTTGGCTGAAGACATTAGGCTGCGGCGTATGTACGAAAGACCAAGGAGGAGAATCCGTAGAATAAAAGATACATTTATCTCTGAGTAGAAAATAAAAAGAGATGGACAAGTCCATCTCTTTTTCTTTTGTAAGACTATTTTTTCCCTGGCCGGGCAGGCTTGGCTTTCTTTTCTTTGGTTTCTTTCTTTTCAGCTTTTGCTTTTTCAGCCTTAGCTTTCTTGGCTTTAGCAGTCGCTTCTTTTTTCTCAGCGGCTTTTTCAGCCATCTTCTTGAATCTGTCGACGCGTCCTGTCGTATCCATCATTTTCTTCTTGCCGGTATAGAACGGATGGCAAGCGGAGCAGATTTCAACCTTCATTTCTTTGACGGTTGCGCCTGTTTTAATTATGTTTCCGCAAGAGCAAGTTATCTTTGCGTCTGTGAAATATTTAGGGTGGATGTCTTTTTTCATGAAATTCTATACGAATTACGAATCTGTACGAATATACTAATTACGAATTCGGTTTGGATTAGCTTATTGTTACCTAAATAGCCTATCATACATAATAGGAATTGACAAGAGGTAGGGGTGTTGCTATACTGTCTAAGTAATAAATCTCATACTTTTTGCGGCTTTTTCCTGTCCCTCCCGAGTACTCGGGATCGGTATTAAGAGCCAAAACAAAGCAAAATGTAGCGGTTGTTCCGTTGGGCATTTGCCGGCAGAACATAATATAAGGATGCTCGTCGAATAGGTTCCGTCTCACGGGAATTCGGCCGAAGCACAAATAAATATGGTAGAGGAGAAAAAGGCTGCGCCTGCGCAGCCTGCCCGCAATGCTTCGCATAGCGTTGCAGGCGGGAATCAAGCAGTTGAAGCTGCTGCCGAATCCGCCAATGGCGGAAAAGCTTCAAGGAGCGAAGATTATTTCGCCGGTTTCGATTTCAAGGGATTGGAAATCGACATGAGAGCAATGCTCAAGAACGGAGTCCATTTTGGACACCAAAAATCCAGGAAAAATCCAAAAATGAGCGAATATATTTTTGGAACAAAGAATGGCATCAATATCCTTAATCTTGAAAAGACAGTCGAAAGATTGGAGGAAGCTAAAATGTTCATCGAAAAGATCGTTTCCGAAGGTCAGGACATTCTGTTCGTCGGAACAAAGAAACAGGCGAAGAATATCGTTTTGTCCGCAGCGGCGGCTTGCGGAATGCCATATGTGGTTGAAAGATGGCTGGGAGGAACTTTTACCAATTTCAAAAATATCTCCGGCAGGACCAAATATCTCAGAGACGGACAGGAAGCCATGAAAAGAGGCGAATACGCGAAATATACCAAATTCGAACAGATGAAAATGGCTGAAGAGCTGGAAAGATTGGAATCAAGGATGGGAGGAATCAAAAATATGACCAAACTTCCGGGAGCGATTTTTGTGACCGGAGTGCAAGAAGATGATCTTGCCATCCAGGAAGCTCGAAAGAAGAACATTCCGATCATCGCGCTTGTCGACACCAATGTCGATCCGACAATCGTCGATTATCCGATTCCTGCCAACGAAGACGCAGTTTCTTCTTTGCGACTGATGGTCGCCTATGTCTGCAAAGCGGTAATTGATGGAAAGGATAAAAAAGGAACGGCTATGAAAGTCGAAGCTGATAAAGCTAAAAAATAAAAATTAAAGGCGATTCGAATGACACGAATCAACACTCGAATGACACGAATATTCGTAACATTCGGATGCAATTCGTAGATCGGCATCGCGTACAAATATGTCACTGGAACAAATTAAAAGTCTTCGAGAGAGAACCGGAGCCGGAATCGTCGAGGTGAAGAAAGCCTTGGAAGAAGCGGGCGGCGATGACAATAAGGCGATCGATATTTTGAGAAAAAAAAGCAAGGACAAGGCGATCAAAAAATCTGACCGCGTCGCGAGAGAAGGAACAATCGCGTCTTATGTCCACTCCAACAATCGGGTGGGCGCTATCGTGAAACTTCTTTGCGAAACCGATTTCGTCGCGAGAAACGACGATTTCAAGGCTTTGGCGCAGGATATCGCGATGCACATCACAGCCAGCAATCCTCAATATATCAAGCCGGAAGATGTTTCAGCTGAAGTCGTGGAGAAGGAAAAAGAGATCTGGACCGCCCAACTCAAACAGGAGGGCAAACCGGAAGAAATGATCGGAAAGATCCTGGAGGGAAAAGAGAAGAAATTCAGAGAGGAGATTTCATTGCTGACCCAGCCGTTCGTAAAAAATCCTGATCAGACGGTAGGAGAGCTTATCACGGAGAATATAGGAAAAATCGGGGAAAACATCCAAGTGGGAGAATTCTCAAGATTAGAATTATAATATGTCCAAAGTTTTAGTAACTTTATATCCTTGGGAAAGTCCCAAACTTTATACGAGTGAATTTGAGCTGGAAAAGGGCGCGTTGGTCATCGTGGCAGGCGAGCACTCAAATGAAATCGGAGTGGTTGAGGCTGTCGGAATCGAAAGCAAAGAGGATCCTTCAGAAAAGATAATCCGGATTGCGACCGAGAGGGACAGTTCGGTGTATAAGAAACATGTGGGTCAGCGGGAAGAATTGATCGAGGCTTGCAAGAATGAAGTGAAAAAAACCGGACTGGAGATGAAGGTGATCGACGTGATGATCAGTCTGGACGGAAAGCAGATACTGTTCGCTTTTACCGCCGACGGCCGTGTCGATTTTCGAGATCTGGTCAAGACTCTTTCCACCAGATTCAAAAAATCGATCCGCATGCAGCAAGTCGGTTCGCGAGACGAAGCTAAAAAACTGGGAGGCTACGGAATCTGCGGGCGCGAAATATGCTGTTTGCGATTCGGCGGACCGATGCAGAGCATCACCACTGACATGGCCCGGCTTCAGCAGATCGCCAATCGGGGAGCGGACAGAATTTCAGGACTATGCGGAAGGCTGATGTGCTGTCTGGCGTATGAAGCGGAACAATACCGCGAACTTTTGAAAGGGATGCCTGAGCTGTACAGCTCGGTAAAAACAAAAGAAGGAAAAGGAACTGTCATTGAAATAAATGCTCCGCTTCAGGAAATAAAGGTGAAGCTGGAGACCGGGAAGTATATAAGCGTAAAAAAAGAAGATATAAAATAATTATGTTATATTCCATAATCCCCCCAATCCTAATAGTCCTGAGCCTGATCGGAATAATCGTCCTCCTGATGAAAAAATCCGCCCAGGTCGCTCTTTTGCCGGAAGAAGTTTCGGATCAGGACGAAATGGAAAAAAATATTTCCGGCAATGATTCGAAGACGGAAGATCTGAAACATTTCTTTTTGGCCGTTTTGGAAAAAATGACCAGGAAATCCAGAGTTATTTTTTTGAAATTGGAATCGCAGTTCGGCTCTTGGAGCACTGACATCAGGAACAAGAGGAAAGAGAGGATGGAAAGGAAAACGCAAGGTTCCGCTTCCGGCCGAGAAAATGATATAATCAGGAAACTGAAAGATTATCGTCCGGGAATGAAGGTGGCGCTGGAATTGGAAAAAGAAATGGAAGAATCTTCCGCGAGGGAAGAAGAAATGAAAAGAGGAGCAAGAAGAGGAGTTTCTTTCAAAAAAGTTTTTTCGTCCGGGAACACGCCAGGGAGGAATCAAGGCGACGTCTCCGTCCAGGAAAGAATAGTGCGTCCTGTCATCAGTGAAAAAGCAGCCACTCCGAAGAAAAATGAAATCAGAGACAGGCTGGAAGAGCTTTTGATCGAGAGGATCGCGGTGAATCCGAAGGATATCGAGGCGTATGAAAGATTGGGAGAATATTATATGGAGATCAAAAGTTATAACGATGCCAAGGAATGTTATAAGCAGGTGCTTAAATTGAATCCGACGGATCGCAATTCCAAGTATCGCATGCGCCGCTTGGAAAATATCCTAGCCAAACAGTAGATAATATATTAGAATAAGCAATATTGGCCGAAGTAGCTCAATGGTAGAGCGTCTCTTTTGTAAAGAGCGGGTTGGGGGTTCAAGTCCTCTCTTCGGCTCCAAAAAATAAAATGCATATAAAAACAAAAGGATATATCGCGGAAATGTATGTAGCTGCAAGACTGATAGAAGATGGGTGGCGAGTGCTAAATCCGATTGGCGAAAATAATAGGTATGATTTGGTTGCAGAAAAAGACGGTAAATTTGTCAGAATACAGGTTAAATACGTGACTCCAAAAAATGGGGCTATGGATGTAAATTGCAGGAGCAGTAATAATTGGTCGGTTTTATCATATTCGGCCAAGGAAATCGATGTGATCGCAGCGTTCAATCCGGAAGATAAATTAATTTATTATATTCCAGTTTCAGAAATAAACAAATGCACTTTTAAACTAAGGATCAAACCAACAAAGAATAGACAAAAATTAAAAGTCCATTTGACAGACGATTTTGTTAAATTAAAGTTTTGATAATTTGGGTAGGTGGCAGAGCGGTCAATTGCAATAGACTGTAAATCTATCGGCTTCGGTCTACGGGGGTTCGAATCCCTCCCTACCCACGTTTTTGTAAAAGCCGTTGTAGCTCAGTTGGTAGAGCACGCCATTGGTAATGACGAGGTCAGCAGTTCAATCCTGCTCAACGGCTCACGGTTCAAGAAATTAATCATATAATCACAATCAAATGGCAAGAGAAAACATATCAAAGATGAAATGCGAGGTTTGCAAGACGACCAATTATTTCACGACTCGCAACAAGAAGAAGCTGAAAGAAAAGCTTGAAATGAAAAAGCATTGCCCGAAATGCAAAAAGCATACGGTACATAAAGAATCGAAATAACCTGTCAGTCTCGACTGACGGGTTAATCCCGTCGCTCGTGAGCGACAGGATAGGCGTGTTGATGCAAAAATGACATGATTTTAAATATGCATTACGTATATTTATTAAAATTAGAAAAAACCAAAAAGAACTTTTATATTGGCTGCACTTCTGATTTGAGACGAAGAATGAATGAACATAGATCTGGAAACACACAGACTACCAGAGGTAAAAATCCAGAGCTTATTTATTATGAAGCTTTTATTGACAGGAATTTAGCTTTTAAAAGGGAAGATGGTTTAAAGAATAGCGGGTCTGTTTACAACGCTTTATTGAGAAGATTAGGTTTAAAATAAAAATGCGGGTGTAGTTTAACGGTAGAACGGGGCTCTCCAAAAGCTCTGGCGAGGGTTCGACTCCTTCCACCCGTGCATGAAAAACAAGGCTAACCGAAGCCTTGTTTTTGTATAGAGAATTGAGCCTTCGAACCATACTCAGAAAGATTGACAAATAAAGGATAAAATGCTATCATTTTTTGATGTTCTTGAAAATTTTCATATGGATTTAAAGTGATAATATTATCACTAAACATAAACTAATAATGAAGTGGAGGAGAAGATCGTGGAAAAGAGAATTGGCAGCGACGAAGTTTACGCGGTAGTTTCATCGAAGGGAGGAACCATTAAGGAATTTGTATGGTTTGGAAGAAATATTATTTATCCGGAATTTCAGGATGGAGAAAAATCACGGGGCGGCGTTCCGATCTGTTTTCCTTTCTTCAGCAAGGTGCCTGGCAGATTCGATGCGCTTCAGCGTCATGGCTGGCTTCGCCATCAGGAACTCGAACTAATGGGAAGTTCAAACACATATGTCATATTTCATGGGCGGAACGAAGCTACAGAAGTATACCCATGGCTGCTGATGTATGACGTCAAGGTATTCTTTAATGAGTTCGGATTAAACCTCAATCTCGCTGTACAGAGATTGAGAGATAGACAGGCGTCACCTGCTCCAATCAATCCTGGGTTTCATCCATACTTCAGTAGTCATGGCAGCAATAGGACAGGGCATATCGCTTTTGTGGGATCAAAGGAGATTAATGATTTCCGCAAAGAATCAGCACGAGCTGATGCTGCGGACATGGTCTTCATTGATTCCGGCGAGTGGCGGTCTTGCATGAGGCTAAACGACGGATTTGGTCCACAATCAATATTAACATTGTGGAGTGATAGGCCCGAAGAATACTTTTGTGTCGAGCCTGTACTGACTGATCCGGCTGTTACTGCAACAGCAAACGGCACATCCCTCAAGGAGGAAGAAGTGCTGGAGATAAGCTGTTGCATTAATTATGTTTACGATATCAGATAGTCAGGAGGGATTAGAGATGCCAAGAAAAAACAGAATCGCCATTGTCGATTGCTGTGATGAGCGTTTTTCAAAAGTTATGGATTACTGGTTGGATGAGCCGGTGATTG
>DQBY01000013.1 GCA_003534085.1 Candidatus Moraniibacteriota bacterium
GTGATCTCGCCGATCACCGACTGGCTGACCAGTTTGTCGCGGTTGGTCCTGATCATCGCTGTTGCTCTCCTTGCTCAGGCCTCAGTGCTTCGCCCTCAGAATTTCCTCTTAGACGTTGAAGCGGAAGGTGATGCAGTCGCCGTCCTGCACCACGTATTCTTTGCCCTCCGAGCGCAGCAGCCCCTTGTCCCGGGCCGCGGCCTCGCTGCCGCAGGCGATGAAATCGGCATAGGCGATGACCTCGGCGCGGATGAAGCCCCGTTCGAAGTCGGTGTGGATGACGCCGGCAGCCTGGGGCGCCTTGGCACCCTTGGGGATGGTCCACGCCCGGGTCTCTTTTTCGCCCACCGTGAAGTAGGTGATGAGTCCCAGTAATTCGTAGCCTGCCCGGATGAGGCGGTTCAACCCCGGTTCGGCCAGGCCCATTTCCTTGAGGAATTCGAGCCGCTCTTCCGGCGCAAGGTTGCTCAGTTCCTCCTCGATGGCGCCGGAGATCACCACCACCGAGGCGTGTTCCTCCTTGGCGGCCTCGCGGAGCTGGTCCACCATGGCGTTGCCGGTGAGGATGTCGTTCTCGTGGACATTGGCTACGTAGAGCAGCGGCTTGGCCGAGAGGAGGAAGAGTTCCTTGAGGAGTTTCTTGCCGGTGTCGTCGAGTTCGAGCAGGCGGGCGGGTTTGCCCTCGTCGAGATGCGCCTCGATGGTCTGGAGGATGGCAAGTTGTTCTTTATACACCTTGTCGCCGGATTTGGCCTGGGAAGCGGTTTTTGTCAGCCGTTTCTGCACGGTGTCGAGGTCGGCGAGAATGAGTTCGGTGTTGATGATTTCCATGTCGTGTTCCGGATCGATCTTGTTGTGGACGTGGGTGATATTGGAATTTTCAAAAACGCGCACCACCTGAGCGATCGCGTCCACTTCACGAATGTTGGCCAGGAACTTGTTTCCCAAGCCTTCTCCTGTTGAAGCCCCTTCCACGATTCCGGCGATGTCCACAAATTCCACGATGGCCGGAACGATTTTTTCAGTCTGGGACATTTCAGCCAATTTTTGCAGCCGCTCATCGGGAACCTTAACAATGCCGACGTTAGGTTCGATGGTGCAGAATGGATAATTGCTAATATCAACTTGAGCTTTAGTCAAAGCCTTAAATAATGAGGATTTTCCGACATTTGGCAGGCCGACGATTCCTATCTTCATTTGATTTACGAACTACTAATTAAGCGAAATTACGAATACTCCTGTCATTTTCGCTTGTAAAGGAGGCTTTGTCAATGGTAAAATAAATAAACTAATAATTAAGGATGGAAAAAATGAAAATAAACCCCCACATGTTTCGCGGTTATGATCTTCGAGGAATAGTCGGGACCGATCTGACGCCGGAAATTGTAGAGCACATCGGCAAAGCTCATGGGACGTATATGAAAAGACGCGGAATAACAAAAGCTGTGGTCAGCCGTGATTGCAGATTTACAAGTCCGGAATACAGCCAGGCTCTTATGAAAGGCTTTAGCTGGGCGGGCATAGATACGATCGATATAGGCATGAATTTGGTCGGAACATTTTACTGGGCGCAATATTTTCTGGATGCAAAAGGGGGCGCATTTGTGACAGCTTCTCATAACCCGGCTGAATTTAACGGATTCAAGTTCGCCATAGATTTTTCTGAGACATTGGTCAGCGACGGAATGCAGGAGCTGCGACGAATGGTGGAAGAAGAGGATTACGACAAGGGGGAAGTTGAGGGCAAAATCGAAACAATGGATGTGCGGGAGGCTTACCTCAAAGATCTGATGGAAAAAATGCCCATAACTAAAAAATTCAAAGTCGTCGTTGATCCGAGCTGTTCGACGGCGGGCGCAATTGTTCCGGATATGCTCCGAAAAGTCGGCTGCGAGGTTGTGGAAAAAAATTGCAACATCGATCCAAGTTTTCCATTGGGGACTCCTGATCCGACAGAAAATCTTGTGGCAGAAAGGCTGAAGAAAGAAGTTTTAGAAGAGAAGGCGGATATCGGTTTTTCTTATGACGCGGACGGAGACAGGATAGGAATTGTGGATAATGAAGGCGGAATAATATGGAACGATGTTTTGGTGGCGATATTCGCGATGGATGTTCTGGCCGGACACCCTGGCGCAAAAATAATGTACAATACGCTTTGTTCGAAAGTGGTTGAAGACACGATCGAAGCTGAAGGCGGAATTCCTTTCATGTGGCGGACCGGACATTCATTTTTGAAGAAAAAAAATCAGGAAGTGAAAGCCGCTTTTATCGGGGAACTTTCCGGCCATTTCTTTTTTTCAGCAGATTTTTACAACCATGACGACGGAATTTATTCCACCTTGCGGCTGCTTTCATATCTGTCGAGAACCGGGCAGTCTCTTTCAGAAGCTGTCTCGAAATTGCCTAAATATATTTCCAGTCCGGAAGTCAAGATCGGTTGTCCGGATGATAAAAAAGTCCGATTGATCGAAAAGATGAGCGAAACTTTGCAAAAAGATTTTCCGCAAGCGGAAGTGATCAGTGATGAGAGAGCGGGGGACGGAGTCCGATTGAATCTTTCAGACTCGATGCTGGTGGTCAGATATTCCCAGAACGGTCCGTATCTTACGATCAAGTTTGAGGCCCAGACAAAAGAAAAATATGAGGAATTGCGGGATTACCTGAAGAAGCTATTGCACAGTTCCGAAGAGATCGATTGGGCGTACGGAGTGAATGTAGAAAGCTTGGAATAAGAATAAAGACCTCGAAGGAGGTCTTTTTTTAGGCTGTATTATAATTCGCTCTCATTCGTTGTAATTTGTGTAAATTTGCGAGTAATTATGAGAATCGTCCCCGTATCATTTGAAAATTCCGTGAAATGCGCCTGTCCGATCTGTCCGACATATCATTCTGATCCGTGCCCAAATGAAGGAATGGAGAATCTTTATTGTGCCAGAAAAATGAGCGCCTGCCAGCTTACGCGCAAAGGATGCCTTTGTCCGACCTGTCAGGTCTGGGTCAAATACAAGTTGACCAAGCAATATTATTGTCTCTTCGGAATTGCCAAGAAGAAAGTATTTAAAGGGTTCAAAGAGAAAATAAAAAAAGCTCTTGGAAAATAGAGCTGAAAAATTTTGTGGAGAAAGGCGCCTGTAACTGCAGGCGCCTTTGAAATTATAGAATGAATAGATTGTCATTCCGGACTTCCTGCCTGCCGGTAGGCATGGGATCCGGAATCTAATGCTTGTGACAACTTAGAGTTTATATTTAGATCCCGGATCTCCGCCCGGGGCGGGTCCGGGATGACATTATTTTAAGATAAATCCGACTTTCTTTTTCACTTCGTCCAATTTGGCTTTGGCGATCGGACGGACCTTTTCGGCGCCTCGTTTCAAAATTTCCAGGACTTTTTCGTCTGAAAATTCTGCCATTTTTTCCTGAAAAGGTTTCAGGAAATTAACAGTAATCTCAGCCAGGTCTTTCTTGAAATCAGCGTAACCCTTGCCGGCATACATTTTTTGGATTTCTCCTGTTGATTTTCTGGAAAGCAAAGAATAGATATTGATCAAATTCTTCAAAGCTGGCTTATCATCTTGATAAACTATTTCAGTTCCGGAATCGGTCACAGCTTTCATAATTTTTTTGCGGATCATTTCCGTAGTGTCGGTCAGTTCAATGCGGTTATATGCTGATTTGGCGGATTTGCTCATCTTCTTTGCAGGGTCGTCCAATGCCATGATGCTCATACTTTCCTTGGTTACGTAGAATTCGGGAATATTGAAAGTATCGCCAAATTTTTTATTGAAACGTTTGGCTAAGTCGCGAGTGAGTTCGATGTGTTGCAATTGATCTTTTCCGACCGGAACTACTGCCGTGCCATATAAAAGAATATCAGCAGCCATAAGAACCGGATAATCGAAGAGCCCGACACTGGCACTTTCCGTCCCTTCTTTTTGGGATTTGTCTTTGAACTGAGTCATCTTTTCCAGTTCCGGAATTTTGGCGATCGTATTCAAGATCCAAGCCAGTTCGGCGTGTTCAGGGACGTGCGACTGGATGAAAATAGAAGATTTTTCCGGATCGATGCCGGATGCCAAATAAATTCTGGCAATTTCGATGGTTTTTTTTCTGAGCTCTTCCGGGTCTTGAGGAACAGTAATGGCGTGCATGTCCACCACGCAAAAAATGGAATCGTAAGAATCCTGAAGTTTGACCCAGTTTTGGATGGCTCCCAGATAATTGCCGATATGCAGATTTCCGCTCGGCTGTATGCCGGAAAAAATTCTTTTCATGATATTAGTATAAAGTATCGATTATTATATATCAAGTAGGGGCGGCTCGCAAGCCGCCCCTACAAATACCTCATCCGCCCTTCGGGCACCTTCTCC
>DQBY01000057.1 GCA_003534085.1 Candidatus Moraniibacteriota bacterium
CTCTGACGTCTGTTTCGGAATTGGCATAACGGAAGACAAAAAAGGAATTAGGAAAAATATCTTTGAAATAAGAAACTCTTTGAGAGGAACAAAACTCCCCTCCCAGGTTTATCATTTTGACAGAAGAAAAATCAAAACCGGCTGTTCTGAGGTGCGGGATGAAATAATACAGAACGGTGGGTGAGGTGTTGAAAGCGTCTATATTCAATTCTTTCGCGATCGAAGCGGTTATCGGAAGATTGTGGATATCTCCCGGAATAAGCATGTGGCTTTTGAATTTTCTCCGGATATTTTTGAAAAATCCCGGAGACAGAACATTTTTCAAAAGCATAAGCCGGCGCACGCCAAGCTTTTCCGGCAGATCCTTCATGGCGGGGTTTTTATTGGATGCTCTGTCAAATGACGCATGAGGGAGAACCGTCGGTTTTTTGCTGTTCGTGGTTCCGCTGGAAAAAGAAAAATAAGAAAGATCGCTTTCCGGAACGAAGATCCTTCCAGCCAATGGAGTTGCCAAAATTTCATCTTTGGTCAGGAAAGGAATTTTTTGAAAATCTTCGTAGGACTTTATCGGATAAACGTTTTGACTTCCATACTTTTTTCTGTAAAAATCAGAGTGAGGATTATCCAAGACAAACTTCAGCACCTCGTTTATCTTGGGAATCATCTCTTCTGTAAAATTGGTGGCAAAATTTTCCATATCTAGAGCTAAGCTCTTGGATTCTCCAAGAGCTTAGCTCTGGGAGGGTAGGCTTATGAAAACAAAAATTATAATTTCAATCGTATCATTATTGATTATAGCATCTTTTGCTGTCTGGAAGAACGAAAAAGACAAAATTGCCCCCCAAGGTTCGGAACATGAAAGATTGCAAGCTTTTCAGGAATGGATGGAGGCGGATCCGCTCCTTTTCTCAAAAACGGCCGATCTGGAGAAGGTCAAGGAGGCGATTGTCAGATTGAAGGAAACCCAGAACGGGTTTTTGGCTGAAAACGGCTGGCAAGATCAGATATTTCCGATGAATTTTTGGGAAAAATTCATCGATACATCGCGCCAATACGCTGATTTTGAAGATAGCCCCTCCGGAGCCAATGCTGAAGCTGTGCTGGTCGGGATGGAAGAAGCCGCTCGGGCTTATGGCGAAGATTTGGAGCGGCTAAAAAATATCATCACTGGCTTCAATAGCCAAAATACGAAGCATGTTTCTTTGGGGGGAGAGACTCACACTACATTTAAAATGATGGGGGATGACCTGGATTTGATGGATAGAAATCTGGAAAAAATTGTTGAGCAGGTCGAGAAGCGTAAAAGATGCTTTTTCGAATCGGTCGAATTTTGTGAGAAACCGCTTAAAAAATTCCAAAAGCCGATCCGATCTGACCGGAACGAATCTGAGCCGGTCATTTTGGAAAGCGCCCTGTTGGGGCTGGATGAGAATAAAAAATATGGAGGGCCTTACGAAATAAATTCGCCTTGCTGGGAGAAGAAGGAAAAACAATATTTGTATTCTTTCCGAAACTGCCGAAATCCTAAGGAATATTGCGTAGCGGAATTGATCTTGGCTACAAAAAAATATTATCAAAAGCTTTCGGATAATCTTCCTTTCGACAAGCTTCTGAAAGAAAAAGGCGGGACGCTGACTCATCAGAGCGCAACCAGCCCATACGCATGCAATAATTTGGAATACCACCCCAAAGCGGCGACTCTGGATTATTTTTATGAGAAATACAGATATGAATCTTTTTTTGAAAGGTTGATGGATGAAAATCGATTTGCTTCTTTTCCAGAAGAGGTCCGTGCGGCAATTATGGAAGGAAGAGGGGCGGAAAAAAGTTTTTTTGAGGCAAGATTTCCGTCGGAAGACCGCTTGGAAGAATTGTTTGAGAGTTACGCCTATGTTTCCAGGTTATTTTCCGGATCCGAATTTTTGTCTGATAAAGAGCGGGACGATCTCAGAACCAGATATTCGCTTCTGGATGAAAAGATGGCGAATTTTGACCTGATTGTTAATTGGATCGATTTATATTTTTCGAGACTGGATCAAAAGTTTCCGTATTTGGCGGAAAAAAATGGAGTCGGCAAACCTTTCGTTTATGCTTTTCGAAGCAATTATTTACTTTTTTTCTTAAATTTTTCTCCGATTGCCTGGCGGATTCCGGAAAAGCCGGAATATCTCCTGATCGGAGCCGATATAGACGCGAGCAGAAGCACGGTGATCAGCCGCGAGAAAGCCTTGGAAATGTTCGGGGAAGAAGAGATCGAAAAGTCTTTGAGACTTTATGAAGAAGCGGGATCGAAGCATGATTTTTATAAAAATAATCCGTGAGAGGTTCCGGATCCCAGAGCTAAGCTCTTGGATTTCCAAGAGCTTAGCTCTGGGAGGGTTGTTGTTTTTTGTTTCGACTTATCCACAGGTTACGGAAAGGGGAAGAGTGTGGTAAAATAATTATAGAATCTATTCGGAATTTTTAATTTTGTAATTTTTAATTTTTAAATAAATCTAAATTTTTTAATTTCTAAACTTTTTTAAGATTGGTTTAAAAATTTAAATTTAAAAAATTATTTAAAAATTATAAAATTAAAATTACAAAATTTTACTATGAAATATGATTTGGAAGAAAGAACGGCTAAATTTGGAGAAGATATTATCAAGTTCTGTAAAGCCATAAAGAATAATGAATTTACGAAGTCGCTAATAAATCAGTTGATACGAGCGGCAACCAGTATCGGAGCCAATTACATGGAGGCTAATCAGGCAAGTTCAAAAAAAGATTTTAAAAACAAAATAAGGATTTCTCAGAAAGAAGCCAATGAATCCAAGCACTGGTTACGAATGATTTCGACCGCGGATGAAAATCAAAAAGAAAAATGCCGGGAATTGTGGAAAGAAGCTCATGAATTAACTCTGATTTTCGCCAAAATATCAAAAAGCTGTAAGGAAGGCAAAATAGAAGCGGTTTAAAAATTGGAAATTAGAAATTTATTTATAAAATTAAAAATTACAAAATTAAAAATTTTAAAATGCCTGAGCTCATCCAAAACACAAACACAAAACTATCCTCCCTCAAACGTCTTCTCAAACGCCGCTCTTTCTGGGCCGGCTTTTTGTCTTTGATAATGATTGTCGCGATCGTGATCCAGATGTTTCCGAAGCAGGGAACTTTCGCCGGCACATATACTTG